>JADLCC010000429.1 GCA_020847425.1 Saprospiraceae bacterium | reverse complement strand
GATGCTCACTACTGGACATTTTTGTACGCTGGAACGCTGTTCCGGCAATGCTTGGCCATTTTAGATGCCGGTACA
This sequence comes from Saprospiraceae bacterium, assembly GCA_020847425.1. Lineage (GTDB taxonomy): Bacteria > Bacteroidota > Bacteroidia > Chitinophagales > Saprospiraceae > M3007. The sequence continues at coordinate 8,718 of JADLCC010000429.1, read as the reverse complement.
GCGTTCCAGCGTACCGGTTTTTCACCCAGGCTCAAAATGTCCAGTAGTATGGACGCAGTGGTCTGTCATGCTGTTTGGAACAAAGGTAAATGCATTTTTCTTTATTAGAGAAATTTTCTCTAATATTTATTTTTTCTCAAAAAATGATATTTTCCAAAGGCGCGCAGATTCTCCCTACCTTTGCCCGGACAACACCACCCTGGCATGCAAAAAGAGACCCTCCGCCTTATTTTTGGACTGAAAATTCACCTGTTGCGGCAGCAACGCGGCCTGACTTTACATCAACTGGCCGAAAAGACGGGCACCGTCGTTTCCTACCTCCACGACATTGAAAAAGGCAAAAAATACCCTTCTTCCGATAAAATCATAGCTTTGGCAGCGGCGCTCGACTCCAGTTACGACGCCCTGGTGGCGCTGGGCGGCATGAAGCAGTTGCAGCCGATCATCGATTTGCTGGAATCGGAGTTTTTTAAAACCTACCCGCTCGAATTATTCGGGCTGAAACCGGAAAAAATACTCGAACTGTTGTCCGACGACCCTTCGCGGGTCAGTGCATTTGTGAGCGCCATGTTGAAAATTTCACGCAGTTACCATCTGCGCCGGGAGAGTTTGTATTCTGTGGCGTTGCGCTCCTACCAGGACATGCACGACAACTATTTCCCACAAATAGAAACGGCGGCGCGGGATTTTAGAATAGCACACTCGGCCTTTTTTGAAAATAAAAGAAATGATACGGCTGTGGCGATGGAGCAGGCACTGCTCCAGGTTTACAATATCCGGGTCGACCGAACGGCTTTACCCAAACAAACGGAACTGCGCCGCATCCGGTCCTATTTTAACCCCGACGAACGTATTTTGCACCTGAACGCCGGTTTTTCTCCCGCACAGGAACGTTTTTTACTGGCCCGGGAAATCGGGTTTCAGGCACTGGGCCTGACCGTGAGGCCTTACGAAACCATCATCCAGCAGGCCGAACACTTCGACAAACTGCTGCACAATTTTCACGCCTCCTATTTCGCTTCGGCCCTGCTGATGCCGCCGGAAGCGCTGGCGGAGGATATTCGGCGCTGCGCCGGGCAACTGGAGTGGAACCCGGCAGAATGGCTCGATCTGCTGGAGCGTTACCAGGTGACGCCGGAGATGTTGCTACAGCGATTTACCAATGTTCTGCCGGGATTGTTCGGGCTGAAGGACCTCTTTTTCCTGCGCCTGGAAGGCAATGAAACGCTGAATCATTTTACCATGACCAAGGAACTGCACCTGAGCGGGCAGCAGAGTCCTTATGCCACGGAAAACGGACATTACTGCCGCCGTTGGGTGTCGGTGGAGATTTTACGCGAACTGCGTGTACGCGGCAAACAACAGGTACTGGCTATGGCCCAGATCAGTTCGTATTACCAGACCGACAATGAATATTGCGTGATCAGCATGGCGAAACCTTCCTATCGCAACGCCAAAACAGGCGTCAGCGTCACCTTGGGTCTGCGCCTGACCGACGACCTGCGGCGTTTGTTCAAATTCGTCGGTGATCCTGCGCTGATCCGAAAAACGGTAGGTTCTACCTGTGAAACCTGCGCCCTGCCCGATTGTGAAAGCCGGGCAGCGGCTCCGGTTGAACTGGAACGGGAGGCTGAACTGGTGCAGGTGATGCAGGCGTTGAAACGTTTGTGATCGTAATTACCCAAAATGCCCGGAAACGTAGTTTTTAGTCAATTCTTGCTGAGGTTTTTCAAATATCTGTCGCGTTTCCCCAAATTCAATCAGTTCGCCGAGGTACATAAATGCGGTATAATCCGCGACCCGCTGTGCCTGCTGCATGTTGTGGGTAACGATCACCTGTGTGAATTTTCCGCGCAATCCCATGATCAGTTCCTCAATTTTCGCGGTAGAAATGGGGTCGAGCGCCGAGCAGGGTTCGTCGAACAAAATCACCTCCGGCTCCACGGCGATAGCGCGGGCAATACAGAGCCGCTGTTGCTGTCCGCCACTCAGTTCGAGGGCTGATTTATCCAGATCATCGGCGACTTCCTCCCACAAAAAACTGTTGCGCAGGCTTTGTTCGACACGCGCGCGCATTTCCGATTTACTGCACAAAGCATTGATTTTTAACCCATACGCTACATTTTCGGCAATGGACATGGGAAAGGGATTGGGCTTTTGAAACACCATACCCACCCGTCGCCGAAGGTGCACCACATTGGTATTTCGGTGCAGGATATTGTGTCCGTCGAGCAGGATTTTTCCCATGAGCCGGGCGTCCGGGTGCAGGTCGTGCAGGCGATTGATGGATCGCAGCAGGGTGCTTTTACCACAACCGGAAGGTCCGATGAGTGCCGTGATTTTTCCCTCGGGAATGCTTAAATGTATATTTTTCAGCACTTGTTTTTTCCCGAAAAACAAATCGAGGGCCTGAACATCCAGTTTGATCTTTTCCATAAAAACTATCTTTTATGCCTTGCCCGCACCCAAAATGCTGTAAGATTTAACAAAAAAACAAGTAAAAGCAAGGTCAATGCAGTAGCATAGGCCAGCGGGCGCACCGCTTCGATGGCATGGTGCTGTGTCGATAAAATATACAGGTGATACGGCAGCGCCATAAATTCGTCGAACACGGAACCCGGCAAATACCGCGAATAAAATGCGACGCCAGTGAATAGAATCGGCGCCGTTTCTCCGGCTGCGCGCGACAAAGCGAGTATGAGCCCCGTCAAAATACCCGGCACCGCCGAAGGCAAAACCACCGTGTACACACACTCCCAGGGCGTGGCGCCCAGCGCCAGCGACCCTTCGCGGCTGAGGCGAGGCACATTGCGCAGGGCTTCTTCCGTGGTGGCAATAATGGATGGTAACGTCAGCAAACCCAGCGTGCAGCCGGCAGCCAGTACGGAAACGCCCATACCCATGCCTTCCACAAAAATGGACAGGCCGAACAAACCGTAAACGATACTTGGCACCCCGGCGAGGTTGCGTACCGAAGCGCGGATCAAACGCGTCAGGTTGTTGTCCGCAGCGTATTCCTGGAGGTATACGGCGCAACCGATACCCAGCGGCATAGCCAATGCCGTTGAAAGCAGGGTGACAATAGTGGTACCAAAAATAGCAGGAAATATGCCGCCTTCCGTCATTCCTTTTTGTGGAAAACTGGTCAGAAAATGCCAGGAGAATGCCGACGAACCTTTTGCCAGCAAGTCGAAAAGAATCAATCCGATGATGGCCAACACCAGCAGTGTGGCGGACACCAGCAGCGCAAAACCGAAAAACCTGGAAATCGTTTTTTTCGTCATCTCTTTATTGCCCTTTTTTACGGAGGCGGGCAGCCAGTCGCTCCGCAGCGATATTCACGCCTAAAGTGATGAGAAACAAGACCAGCGCACAGGCAAAAAGGCTGTAAAAATGCGGCGTACGGAAAGGCACTTCTCCCATTTCGATGGCAACTGTTGCCGTGATGGTGCGCACCGGGTCAAAAATGCTGTGCGGCATGGCCGTGGCATTGCCGGTTGCCATCAGTACGGTCATGGTTTCGCCGAGCGCGCGACCAAGCCCGAGCATGACCGCCGCTAAAACACCCGATTTACAGGCCGGCAGGGTCACCCGCAACAGGGTTTCCCAGCGGTTGGCGCCAAGGGCATAACTCGCTTCCTTATAGTAATCCGGGACGGCATGGATGGCATCTTCCGATACGGAAATCAATGTTGGAAGTGCCATTACGGCCAGCAATATGGAGCCATTCAATGCATTCAGGCCATTCGGCAAATCAAAAACCTGGGCCAGACCGGGCGCCACCAGCACAATACCCAAAAAACCGATCACCACGGAAGGTATGGCGGCGAGCATCTCGATAGCGGGTTTCAACAGGTTGCGCAGGCGGGGAGAGGCCATTTCGGAAAGAAATGCCGCCGTGCCGATACCCAGTGGCACCGCTATCAGCATGGAGCCGAAAGTGACGATCAACGTGCTGAAAAGCATAGCCCCGATACCAAAAACAGGGGCATCATATGCGGCGGGGTTCCACGGAGCGGCAGACAGGAATTCAGCAATATCAATGGTGCTGAAGGCCTGTAATCCATTGTACAAGAGCAACAGAAAAATACCGGCCAGCGTCAGTACCGAAACCAGCGCAGCCGCCGACAAGGTTTTATTAAAAAACGTATCCCAAAAAAAACGGCTTTTCATTTTTCTAAATTGCCGGCCAGCCCGGCTTCCCGCGCAGATAAATAACCGTTTTCAAGAATGATTTTTTTACCCGCAGGACTATTTTCAAATTCCAGGAAGGTTTTGGTTTTGCCCTCCGGTACACCATTTGTGTATTGGTAGAGCGGCCGCGTCAGTGGATAAAGCCCGGCATACACCATATTTTGGTCAAGCGGCGACACCGCCATTTCACCATTCGTTCGTGCCAGTCGAATGACGCGAATGCCTTCGCGCAGGGCGCCGTTGTTGTCGGTCAGATAACCCAGTCCCACATATCCGATGCTACCCGGATCGGCCTTTACGGCTTCCAGAATTTGTGAAGTGCCATTCATTTGTTTTAAATCCGGGGAAAAATCGCGCTTCAGCACGCGCTCCCGGAAATACGTAAAAGTACCCGAGTTGCTTTGTCGGCCGTAAAGGGAAACAGGGCCGGGTTTGCCGCCAAGTTGCGACCAGTCCCGGATTTCACCGGCGTAAATTTTACCCAAATCATGGAGGCTCAGGCTGTCCAGCCCGACGGAAGGATGCACAATAATAGCCAGCGCATCCGCTGCAAAAATGAACGGCTCGATTTGTACGCCGCGCTCATACGCCATTGCGGTTTCATACGCATTAATTTCCCGGGAGGAGTTGGCGATATCTGTTTTGCCATTGAGCAGGGCGGCAATGCCCACCCCGCTTCCGCCGCCAGTGATGGAAATGGATACACCGGGCTCGGCTTCCATATATGCCTCGGCGAGTTGCAACACAAGGTTGAGTTCCGTATCCGAACCTTTCAGGACAACGGTTTCCACCTGTGGGTGGCTGCATTGTACAAACAGCAGGGGAAGAAGAAAAAACAGGGGTCGGCGCATGATAATAGGCTTTACGCAAAATTACACTGCGCCGACCCGCCTGAAGGAAGTGGAGATTTAAGTTTGGGTTAAGTTTGAACCCGCTATCGATATGTCCTTCCTGTAATTAGTAACGATTGCCGCCACCGCCGCGATTGCCGCCGCCGTAACCGCCGCCACCGCCACGGTTACCACCGCCGCCATAGCCGCCGCCACGGTTGCCACCGCCGCCGCCGCCATAACCGCCGCCACCGCCGCGGTTGTCGCGAGGAGGCCTGCTTTCACGGGGTTCCGCTTTTTTTACCACAATGGTACGTCCGTCGAAATCGGTTTCATCAAGCGCATCGATAGCAGCCTGTGCTTCGTCATCGTTTGGCATTTCGACGAAGGCAAAACCTTTGGAACGGTTGGTAAATTTGTCGGTGATCACAGAGCAGGAAGAAACTTCGCCGAACTGCTCGAATGCTGCGCGCAGATCGTCTTCCTGCGTGTCAAAATTTAATTTTGCTACGAAAAGATTCATGGAAAAAAAGAAAAATGAAAATAAGAACGAGCATCCGGCGTAGCAGAATATTTTTTGGCATTCATGCTGCTGACAACTCAATGGACGACATAAAGATAGGTGGTTTTAACAGGAAGTAAGAAAATGAATTTTTTTGCTTATTATTTTTTTATCGAAACCGCCACTATCCCCCCACTCGCCGGCACTCATATTACTACTCCTTTATCACCTTCCTGGTTGTCACGATCCCGCCGCCCATTTCCCGCAGCAATAAAAAATACAGCCCGGGAGGCAGTTGGACATTTTCAAAAACCTTCGGCGTTGTGCTGTCCCAGGTATCCGATTCAATTATTTTCCCTTGTAAATCAATCAGTTGCACCAAAAATACTTCAGATTGATTTTCCAGCGATTCTAAACGCAACCATTGTCCAAAAGGGTTGGGATACGTTTTAAAAGTGACGGTAGCATCTTTTTCCTCCATTGCAGTGGTGACCGCCAACGATTCAACACAAGCGTGCAAGGTACTTTTGCAGCCCGTGGCATCGGTAGTGGTGACTTCATACACACCTTCCGGTAAATTGTCCAGGTTTTGCGCATTTGCGCCATTGCTCCACTCAAAGGTAAATGGCGCTGTACCACCATCGATTATCACGCCAGCCTGTCCTGTGCTGTCGCCGTGTTCCGTCGGCGTAGCGGTGATACCAGCGGAAAAACAATCGCGGTAACTCCATAATTCGTAACCATGGATATCATTATTTCCGAGAAAATACATTTTCGAGCCGATGACGATACCTTCTCCATACACGCCGTCGCCGCTCAGCGGACTAATATCGGTCAGGCGCTCAGGCTGGTTGTCGGAGAGGTTAATCCGGTACCATTCCGAGCCATATTGCCTGCCGTAACCATGGCACAAGAGTTGCTGATTCATGGAAGCAAGCGTCCAGAATCCTAGGGAAAAGGACTCCCCTTCCACGACCAGCAGCATTGTGTCGCCTATGGCATTGAATCGATACAGGTTACTTTCTGTGAGTGTACCTTTACTGATATATAATTCACCGAGGTGCTCCGCCGCATAAAATTCCAGATAATCATCTGACTCAGAATTAGCAACCAGCGCAACGTCCAGCGTTTGCAGGTCCAGGCCGTACAATCCGCTGCCGAGATACTGTCCGGTCAATGTATCGCTTGTTTGCTGCGCAAAAAACAGTTTTCCATTCCAGAAAAAAGGTTCCTGATAATAGAGTTGGAGCAGATCTATGGTACCAGGAATTTGTATCCAGGCTGCACCGTCGAAACGGAACAGGTTTTTATTTTCGGTAAAAACAAAAAGTGCGTCTTCATTGGCAACCAGTTCAATGGGCGAACTGCCCAGCACGCTGATATCCAGGTTTTGAACGGTCTGATTCCCGGGATCGTGCCATAAAATGCTGCCTGAAGAGGACACCGAATCTGCAATAAAGTATGTTTTACCCTGAAAAGCGGTGAAATTGTATCCGCCGAAAAAATAGTTGGGTAGAAAATGTTGCAGGCTGTCCGCCGCAGGATCATAAACGCTCACCCCGTAGCGCTGTCCTTGCGAGATGACGCGGCCCAGGTACAAACGATTGTTCACTACATCTACATCACTAAAGTTCGAGGTAACGCTATCAATTCCCCATTCCGCATTCATCCAGACCGGATTCGGCGCGTCCGTAGTATCAAAACGCAGGATGTGCCGTTGATTCACCCAGAGATAGCCGTGTTCGCCCAGGTGGTCTATTTTCCAGATTTCCGTATTGGCATTAGCCAGATTAATGTCCTTGAGTATGGTGGGAGCAATATTCCCGGGGCTGTATCCCCATAGTGCCCGGGCGCCGTCAGTATCCATTCCCTGGAATATATATTGTGTGCCGATGCGTTCCAACTGCTTGTTAACCAATGCGTCTTGGGTCATGACGTCACTCACCGCTGTAACCGGTTCGAACACTTGAAAGGCAGTATTCCAGCGAAAAAGTTGATTAGCGCCCCCGGCGGCAGGATAGGCTTCGACATGAACTGCCCCTTCCAGTATTTTAACAGCACTGGCTTTTTCATCGACTCCGGGCAGGATGTCGAAATTCGCGAAAATCGCGCCATTGACCGGGTTGATTTTTTTCAGTTTTCTTGAGCCGCTGGCAATGTAATATACCTCATTTTCGAAACAGGCGCTCAGGGTACCCAATACATTTTCGTATCCCAATGGCTGTAATTGATCGGTGGCGTCATTATAGGCGCACAAAGTGTACTCCGGTGGTGTTGTGAAATTGAGGTATAAACTGATTACCAGCCTGTTACCGCAGGAAATCATCGACCGGAAATTCAGGCTTGTGGTGATACCGGCCGGCATCGGCAATTCATGCAGGGAGCCTGAAGCAGGTTGATAACGAAATAAACGAACAAGATTCTGGTCGTTTTTTGCCTTAAAATAAAGCGCGTTGTTGTGTACGGCGAATGATGAGGGATTCCAGTCATCCGTACTGATACCGGCTGTAAAATTGATTTCTTCCACGGATTCGCTTGACAAGTCCAGGCTATATAAACTGCGCCCTTGTGCCGATACAGCCATATAATAGCACTTCCCGCCCAGCAATACGATTTCGTTGCTGGTCATGCTCTGATCGACTATTTGCCGAAGCAATCGGGACACCGGATCATAGCAGAAAATACCCTCGTAATTACTCCCGTACACCTTGCCCTGGTAACCTGCCTGCATCCAAAGGTCGCTGCCACGACCACCCGGCTCCTGGTCGGCTATCATACGGGTTTCCATTGTAGCAGGATCGTACACCCAGGGCTCCCCGCCATGGCAGCCGTCGTCGGCATTGAAATAGAGTCTGCTTTCATAGGCGAACATTTGCTGGATTGCAGGGTCGCCAGGCGCGGTGTTGAGGTCAAATTCGAGCTGGGCCTGTGCCAGCAGCGGTATTTGCGCTGTCAAGAGTAAAAAAGACAGTACAACAATGGATTTTTTCATATGTAGTTATTGGTTATCGGTGTTGATACTTAATCATTTGTAAAGAATTTAAGCAAAACTAATTTCGCACATTTAATGCGAATCATGGGTTAAAACAGATCAAAATCGCCAAAATATGGTTAATGCTGCCCCAACCTGGGTGTCATCCTGAGCGTAGCGAAGGATCTGCCCAAGCGTGAAAAGCAATATTTGCACTTTTG
>JADLCC010000428.1 GCA_020847425.1 Saprospiraceae bacterium | reverse complement strand
GAGTGGGATGTTCTGCGCAGCAACCTGCAATATGAAGCAGAAACGCAGCAAAATGCCGCCGTCATTGAAGCAACGGCGGATCTTGCGCCGGTGCAAGCCGTATCGTTAATCGCCCCTGATCCATACACGATGTACCACGGCCCCAAGCCGGAAGCGATTGCGCTGCTGATCGAGCCCAACCGCCAGGTGGTATTGTACCTTAAATCGCTGCTTTCCGATCGTTTTCAAATTGAAACGGCCCAGACTTTTCACGAAGGTCTTCAACTGGCTACCGAAATGCTGCCCGATCTGATTGTGTGCGATGCACTCCTGAACGGTAAATCGGGGATAGAAGTAGCGCGGCAGATCAAACTGTCCGAGCGCACAAACCATATTCCGGTGGTGCTGCTGACCGATAAATTTGGCAATGAAGGCAAATTGGATGCCCTGCGCGCAGGCGCCGATGCCTGGTTTACCCGGCCGGTTATCGACGATGAATTTGATGCTTCCGTTCAACGCCTGCTGGATGCGCGCAAAGTGAAACACGACCAGTTCAACCGTTTTTTGCAACTCTATTTCACAGAAAGCAGGGTGCCTATGGAGGATCCCTTCCTCGCCAATACGGTGCAAATGATCGAGCAGAACCTCGCAAACCCGGATTTTATGGCGGATGATATTGCCCGGAAAATGCAGTTGACCAAAACGCACTACGTCAAAAAACTGAAGGTGCTGACAGGCAAGGAACCGGTACAACTGATCCGTGAAATGCGCCTGGAAAAAGCCAAAGTGCTGCTGGAAAAACGCGCAGGTACGCCGCAGGCTATCAGCGAATTGGTCGGCTTCAGCAGTCCGGGCACTTTTGCTCTGGCTTTTAAAGAATACTTTGGGGAAAATACGTTGCTCTTATATGCACAGACGCCGAACCGGCTGATTTAATGTGCAGCCCAGTGAAGAGGTGACATCTGCGACGCAGGAGCAGGTGTCATCTCGAAACGATCACGCATAAGGATTGCTTCCACAATGAGATAACACTTCCACCAGCGCTTCCGCAATGAGATGACACCTGCTCGTACCTCGCAGATGTCACCTCATTGCTCGCTACTCATTGCCACATCACCTCCGTTTCCCACTGGCCTTTCGGCAATTGATACAGCCGCCAGAATTCCTCGGCGATCAAATCCGGGTCGAAACGAGTGCCTGGTTTCACCATACCACTGATCGTGATGGTAGCGGCTTTAATGCCCAATGGGGCACCTTCCTGTGCGATGGAAAAAACCAGGTTGCGCATGGCTGCTTTGCCCATTCCGAGTGAAGCCAGCATGGCAGGCGCCTGCAGGGCTGTGCCGCCGCCAGTGAAAAACATCGTGCCGTGTTCGCGCGATTTCATTTGCGGAAAAACTGCTTTAGCAGCCAGCAAAGCGCCAACTACGTTGATATTCAGGTCATTCAAAAAAACCGGCAGCGAAATTTCAGAGGGCGTTGCCGGGTTATAAGAACTGGCATTGTAGTGTAAAATTTCAATGTCCGCATGTTCCGAACTGACATGCTCCAGCAGCCTGACAAAAGTGTCCGAGTCTGCAATATCAGCGGGGTAACATTGTGATGAAATGCCTTCCTGTGCAAGTTCAGCCGCAAATGCTTTCAATTTTTCTTCGCTGCGCGCCACCATCAGTATTTCAAAACCTTCCCGTCCGAATCGCTTTGCTATGGAAATGCCATTCCCGGGTCCCATTCCAATCAGTAGTAATTTCATTACAATGCTGTTATTCAATGATTTGATTGTACAAACTTCGGTAGGTTTGATGGTTGGATGGTTTGATGGTTTGGGTGGCAACTAAAGCCCTGGGCTGTCACTTCAAACCATCAAACCCTTTCAAACCATCAAACCTACCTTCAAATTCCCCTCGTCCGCACCCAATTCTGAAAGCGTTCCGCATTCACCTTGTGCGCGGCAAATGTTTCTGCAAAAGCGTGGGTGCCGGTATCGTCCGGTTTTGCACAGAAGTACAGGTATTTGTGTTTTTCGGCATTCAGCACGGCATCGAGTGTGGGAATCGCTGCCATACTGATCGGGCCGGGTGGCAATCCTTTATACATATAAGTATTGTAGGGAGAGTCGAAAGTCGTATGGTATTCGGTTACGCGGCGGGTGCCGAAATCACGGGTAGCAAACACGGAAGTGGGGTCTGCCTGTAATTTCATGCCGATATTCAGGCGATTCAGGTACACGCCGGCTATGGTCGCTTTTTCGGGGTTGTAATTGGTTTCCCGTTCCACAATGGAGGCGAGAATATAGACTTCCATTTCCGTCATTCCGAGCGCCTGTGCTTTAGCCCGGCGGCCGTTTTTATCCCAAAATGCGGCGTGTTCTTTTTTCATGCGTTTCAGGAAACTGGCGGCATCCGTATTCCAGTACATTTCATAAGTATTTGGAATAAAGCCGGTTATAAGCGTTTCCGGAGTGAAACCGATGTCGGCAAGCAGGGTTCGGTTGCGGAATGCTGCAAGGAGTGAAGCGGAATCGGCCTCGATGAATCGGGCAACCAGTCCGGCGATTTCTTCCGGCAGCCGCTCGTTGTTCAGGATAACCCTGACAGGCGCCTGTTCGCCGGTACGCAGGTGTTGTATCAGTTCGCGGTTGTTCCAACCCGGCTTGATCTGAAAGCGGCCCGCCCGCATTTTGTCTTTTTTGTAGTTCATCTGTCCGGCCAGCCAGCGAAATCCGGCCTCGTCTTTTACGATACCTCCCTTTTTCAAAATAGAAACGACTTGCTCAAAATTGGCGCCTGTCGGGATACACACATAAGGGTCGGCAAGTTCTTCCGGTACACCTGAGAAATAAATGGCTTTTAAAGGTTGCCAGCCAAACCAAAAGGCAATAGCCAGCACCGCTATAGTTGCTCCGGCAATAAGCGTGCGCTTGCCAGTTTTTTGTTGTTGCATGTTATTATAATGTTGATGCCTGGAAGGGCTAATCAGCGTATCGTTAATGTTTGCCATAACTGAAGTTCAAAAAATTCGCGCAAAGGTAATGTCCATCGAACGAAATTGAAATGAATGGTTATTGACAAATGATAAAAATCAGTATTGCTCCGAATCATTCGGGAACTCGCGTTTTTTCACGTCGGCTACATACTGTTTGGTCGCGTTGCCGATGGTCTCAAAAAGGTCGAGGTACCGGCGCAAGAAACGCGGTTTAAAGTCTTTGGTAATACCCAGCATATCGTGTGTGACCAAAACCTGTCCGTCGGCGTGTTTGCCTGCGCCGATGCCGATGGTTGGAATTTCGATACTTTCGGACACCTCTTTGGTGAGTTTTGCCGGAATTTTTTCCAGAACAATAGCAAAACAGCCCAATGCCTGTAACAGTTTGGCGTCCTCCCGTAGTTTCTGGGCTTCTTCTTCTTCCTTGGCACGTACGCTGTAGGTGCCGAACTTGTAAATACTCTGCGGGGTCAATCCCAGGTGGCCCATGACCGGAATACCGGCCATCAGAATCCTTTTGATGGAATCTTCCACTTCGGCGCCGCCTTCGAGTTTGACGGCATGAGCCCCCGATTCTTTCATGATCCGGATAGCGCTGGAAAGAGCGATTTCGGAATTGGCCTGGTAACTGCCAAAGGGCAAATCGACCACCACCATAGCCCGTGTGACCGCCCGCACGACCGACTGTGCATGGTAGATCATTTGATCAAGTGTGATGGGCAGGGTGGTTTCATGCCCGGCCATCACATTGGAAGCGGAGTCGCCAACCAACAGGATGTCGATACCCGCTTCGTCGAGCATTCTGGCCATCGAAAAATCGTAGGCCGTGAGCATGGCAATTTTTTCCCCCCGGCTTTTCATGGCCTGGATAACATGGGTGGTAACGCGCTTGATTTCGCCGGTAACTGCGGACATAGAGCAAGAAGTAAATAGATAAAGGGCAAAATTGCAAAAAGCCAACAGGCTGTGAAAAAAATCAAAATGACATTGAACCTGTTTGCGATCTTTTTAAACAAGGCCGAAAGGTAGGTTGGTGTAACAGTTATTTTTAAAAAAATAGCCGCACCTCTTTTGGTGCGGCCTTGTTTAGAACAATTAATATAATCCCATGAACAATGTCTTGATAAAGTTTTTACCCTTTGAATTTGAGCAAAACACGGCGATCGTTGTTCGCGTTCAATGAGTCAAAAGCGGCAGAAGTGAGCCGGAAGCCCGGGATCGTCCAGTCTTTTTTTGCCGTAAAAATGCCGTAACCTTCCGAAAGGTTGGAATAACGGGTGGTTACTTCTGCGCCAGTCAAACCTGCATTCACAGCCTCACTTTCCTGGTAATCGGCTATTTCCGGGCCGGCGCCTTCAATTTCCACGTCGATACTGTTGAAATACCGTTGCACATTGGCCGTCACATCGACATTATCCAGCAACACTCCGTAGAATTCACTGGCGGAAATGTTGGTTTTGCCCCTGTAAAATCCGGAGCCGATCAGTGTGTTTTCCCGGATCACATTTCTGGCTGCTTTCCAGCGGATACTTTTATTGGCCAGAAAGGTGCCGTCGGGGGCCAGTTCGCGGTAATGAATATGCAGATACACATCAAAAACAACCGCATTGGCCCGGCACCGCCATTCCACTGAGGTTGGATTTGCACCCGATAAAGGGATGGTGCGGGGCTCAAAATCAGTAGGCCTGGGCGATATCAGCAGCAAAGAATCAGGCACAGTGGTTTCCGCAGTGATGGAGGGTCGGCCATCCGCACGCTCTATAATCAGCCTGTATTTTTCACCTTCCCGCAGCATGCCGCCGAGTTGGGTGGGCTTGATTTTATACAAAAAATTGGAATCCCGCTCAAAAGTGCCGGTTTGGCGGACATATCCTTCCCGATTACCATTGACGCGGGTCATCTGATACCGTTGTCCCGTATTGACTCGTTCGAGGAATACCGCTATCGCATTATTGGGATAATAAATGGAATCAGGAATCTTTGCCACATCGTAGGCGCTGGCATCGGGATCGATAAAAACCCGTTCAATCCGGATATAATGGGCCGTATCGTTGGGGGAGATAATACCGTAAACAACCGGGATGTCCTGGAAAGGGGCGGCAATCTGAAATTCATTCGAGCAGGCACCCAGCAAAATACCGAGTACCGGGTACAACAACAATAGTTTTTTCATTATCTGGTGGTTAAACACTTGATGGCGCAAAAGTACGGTTTTCAATCAGAGGAAAAATAAAAAGCCTTGCTAACGGAAGACGTTCGGCGATTTTTGGGCTTTTGAAAAAAACTTTAAGATAAGTTTAAGGATGCCCGGATGAAACCTTCGCCCTGTTTCAGAGTCAATAGATTGTTCCCACTAAAAAAGGAATTTTTGATCATGAAAATGTACCAATCAATGAAATCCATTTCCGTTTTGATGTTTGCCCTGTTCTTTGCAGGCGCCGTTATGGCTCAGTCCGAAACAGTTCCGTCCAAAAAAGATAAGGTTGCCGGGAAGGAAGTTAAATCCAAAAATAAATCGGAATCCATGGAGCAAGAACTGCAACTCAGCCCTGAACAAAAGGCACAGTTCAAAAAAACGGACGAAGATTTTAAAGTGAAATCAAAATCTGTAAAAAACGCCAAAAAGGAAGATATGGCACGCCTGCACGAAGAAAGGAAACGTGCCCATAAATCCGTGCTCAATGCCGAACAATCCGCCAAATACGACGAAATTATGAAGCGCAGGGAAGCGAAAAAAGCACAGAAGGCATATAAGCACCCGAAGAAAACGCACAAAGAATGGAAAGAACAGGAGGGAAGGGAGAAGCCTGAGAAACACTAAATAAAGGGATGAGTTATGAGGGATGAGTTATGAGTTATTGGAGTTTCAGGCAAGGATGGGAAAAATGGGTAATATTCCCTACTCTTTCCAGCCTGAAAAACATCATAACTCATAACTCATAACTCATAACTCATAACTCATTCCTCACTTCGTAATCCTGAAACACTTATGAATCCGCTCGTTCCTGAAATCCAGCGGAATCGTTTGTTTGGTGATATCTACGATGGCGCTGGCCCGGATGGCTTCGGTGTCCATTTTGAAACGGCGGTAGTTGGTGGAAAAATAAACCGTACCGCCGGGTTTGCACAGCCTTAAAACGGCATCCAGCAGCGCCACATGATCGCGTTGCACATCCAGGGTGCCGTACATTCTTTTACTATTGGAAAATGTCGGCGGGTCCAGCACGATCAGGTCGAAGCGTTCTCCGGTAGGTTGCCGCAGCCATTGCAGCACATCGGCCTGCAAGAAGCGATGTTCCTGTCCTTCAAAACCATTCACCGCCATATTCCGGTCGGCCCATTGCAGGTACGTATTGCTCATATCCACGGTGAGCGTACCGGCAGCGCCGCCTGCTGCGGCATTTACGGTGAAGGAACCGGTGTAAGCAAAAAGGTTGAGCACCTGTTTGCCTGCCGATTCGTCGCGCACCATTTTTCGTGTATTGCGGTGGTCGAGAAAAAGACCTACATCCAGGTAGTCGCCGGGTTTAATGGAATAACGCAATCCGTTTTCCCGGACAATAAATTCCGCATTGGTTCGCCCGAACCGTTTGTATTGTTGCAGCCCCGTCTGGCGCTGGCGGAATTTCAGGTAAATTAAATCCAGGGAAACATCCATTACCTCGCTGATCACAGCCAGGCAGCCGTCCAGCCAGGCAGAGTGCTCGTCGGGTTCCATACCGTGCGGGCGGGCGTATTCTGCCACATGCACGATCTCCTCGTATTTATCGATGGCCAGGGGGAAATCCGGCATATCGTCGTCGTACACCCTGAAACAGGTGATTTCCTGCTTCCGGGCCCATTTTCCAATGTGCTTGTAAACTTTGGTGAGCCGGTTGCGGAAAGGCTCGAATTTGGCGCTGTCTGGCATTCAGGTGGCGTGTTGATGGAAGTAGCAGGTTCAAAAGTGGCCGAAAAGTAGGCCTATTTCAACAGATAAATAGTTATTCGTTATTCGTTATTCGTTATTCGTGCTGATAATCAAGTATTTACAACCAATTTAGTTTAAACTGATTTCGTCTTATTTGTTAAACAAATGCTTGAGTATCAACACGAATAACCAATAACTAATAACGAATAACCACTTATGCGCCTACTGTATCCAAATACCCGTACTTTTACGCACCCATTTCCAAAATCCAACAAATTTGCATGGAATATATAGGCGAACATTTGTTTCCGGGCCAATTGGGCCACCTTTGTGCGGTGCTGTCATTTGTAGCGGTGTTGCTTTCTACGGTCTCTTATTTTATTGCTACAAAGCATAGAGAATCAGCAACTTATGAAGGCTGGCGCAATATCGGGCGTTTCGGATTTTTGTTGCACGGCCTGGCTGTGCTGGGTATAATCGGCTCCCTGTTTTTTATCCTGGCCGGTAAAATGTATGAGTACCAGTATGCCTGGGCAAACGTATCGGACGACCTGCCGAGTCAGTATATTTTTTCAGCATTCTGGAAAGAACAACAGGGCAGTTTCCTGCTCTGGAGTTTCTGGCATATCGTGCTGGGCCTTTTCCTGATGCTGCGATCCGGCAAATGGGAGACCTCCGTAATGGCTGTCATCGGCCTGGCGGAAGTATTTATTGCCAGTATGATCCTCGGGCTGTGGTTTGGCGACTTCCGCCTGGGCGCCAGTCCTTTCGATCTGCTGCGCGACACGATGGATGCGCCCATTTTTAACCAGGCAGATTACCTGGGTAAAATAAAAGGCAACGGCCTGAATCCGCTGCTCCAGAATTACTGGATGACCATTCACCCGCCTACCTTGTTTCTGGGTTTTGCCAGTACCGTGGTGCCTTTCGCTTATGCTATCGCGGGACTCTGGCTGCGCGAACACAAAGATTGGCTGCGCCCGGCCTTACAATGGTCGCTTTTTTCCGGCGCTATTCTCGGAACGGGTATCCTGATGGGTGGCGCCTGGGCTTATGAAGCGCTGTCGTTTGCAGGTTACTGGGCCTGGGACCCTGTGGAAAACACCTCTCTAGTGCCCTGGATTATCATGGTAGCAGGTATCCACACCAACCTGGTGGCCCGTTCAACCGGATTTTCCATCCGCAGCACCTACGCCTTTTATTTAATGTCCTTTGTACTGATCCTGTATTCCACCTACCTGACCCGTAGCGGTATTCTGGGCGATACCTCCGCGCATGCTTTCACTGAAATGGGACTTGGTATCCAGTTGGTGCTGTTCATGGTGGTATTTTCGCTACTCGGACTTTTCCTGTGGTTTTGGCGGTACAAGGAAGTGCCCGACGTGAAAGGGGAAGAGAGCACTACCAGCCGCGAATTCTGGATGTTTATCGGATCGCTGGTGCTGCTTTTTTCGGCAGTACTGATCACTGGCGCTACTTCGCTGCCCGTGTGGAACAAACTGGTGCAGGTTTTTAACCCGGATTATATCGGCGCAGCGCTGAAAGACCCTGTGGAGCACCACAACCGCTACCAACTCTGGATTGCCGTGTTTATCGGAATGCTCAGCGGTATCGGGCAGTTTATGCGCTACAATGAGCGCAACTGGAACATGGTCGCCAAAAAATTTGCCATACACATGGCTATTGCAGCGACGGGGGCGATTCTGCTGACGCTGCTGAACACGCAGTGGATCAATGTACGCGCCTGGCAATTATATGCTTTCCTTTTTGCGGGCATGTTTACAATCGTTGCCAATATAGATTACCTCTTTTCGGTGATGAAAGGCAATTTAAAACTGGCGAGTTCGGCTGTATCGCACTTCGGATTCGGTGTGCTGCTGCTGGGCATTTTGAGCACTGGCCTGGGAAAAGAATGGGTTTCCTCCAATGCTTTTGCCATGGACGGGCTGATTGAAGGCGCCGATACGGACGACCTGAGTAAAAATGTTTTGCTGCTGAAACAGGCGCCTATGCCCATCAAAAATTTCACGGCGACCTATCTGAAAGACACCATCGAGCGGCAGACGCGCACCTTTGAAGTGCAGTTTAACCGCCGCGACGCCCAGGGCAACCCGACTGGCGAGCAATTTGTACTGCGGCCCAATGTGATGTACGACCGCCAGTTTTCCAAAGTAGTGGCCAGTAATCCATCCACCCAGCACTACTGGAATTACGATATTTTTACCCACGTGTCCTCTTTGCCCAAGGCAGAACTCGACCCGGAATTTGCCAAACAACAGGAAGACAGCCTGCGCTGGGAGAAATACGAAGCCGTGGTCGGCGACACCATTTTTACCAAACTGCATTATGCCGTGGTGGAAGGTATCACAAAATCGCCCGGCCACCCGGATTACAAAGCGGAAAAAGGCGACCTGGCTTTCGGCCTGAAACTGCGCGTTCGCTCGCTCGACGATCCGAATACTTATACTGCTGAGCCGATGCTTTACCTGCGCATCGGTCAGGGCGGGTTTACCCTGCCGTCCACAGTCGGACAGTTGCAGATGAAAATTCGCCTTACCGAGGCTTCCATGGAAAAGATTTTCGAATCGGAAGAACAGTTGAAATTCACCAATTTTGGCGTCAAGGATGGCGATTCTTTCGAGTTTAAAGGTTATCAAATCAAATTCACTGGCGCTCAAAGAGAAGTGAAACACCCGGCTTATGTAGCGGAGGAAGGCGACATTGCTGTTGGCGCAGGTTTGGAAATAACGGCTCCGGATGGCAGGAAAGCGATCGCTTCACCCATTTACCTGATCCGCGACAACAGGCCGTTCAGCCTGAAAGACGAGGCCCCGGAATTTGGTCTGCATTTCCGTTTTGACAATATCGACCCGAAAGCGGGCATACTGACCATCGGCGCTGCACTCATGGATGAGGAAGCCCGCAAAATACCCGTAGAAATAGCCGAAAACGCCCCCCGGGCGGACTATATCGTCCTCGAAGCCATTATTTTTCCGGGTATCAATTTGGTATGGATCGGTTC
>JADLCC010000427.1 GCA_020847425.1 Saprospiraceae bacterium | reverse complement strand
GCGATGTAGTCTTTTTCCTGGTCAGAATTGGCATTAAATATATCCTTGAGCGCGATGTTGTGGTATTTTCCGGAAAAACGGAGGAACAGGTCAGCCAGTTGCTTCCGGTAATAGCGGTGAAAACTCAGCGCATTCGGATTGGTAAAATACCCGATACAAAAAAGCAGGACAGCATTGATCGTGTAATCCATCAGCACATCGGGCGTCAGGCTTTCTGTACCGCTAAAATGGACGATCAGGTACCAGGCGTACAATGCAAGCGCCAGCGACACCAATACAGATTCTACCCGGTTGAACAATTTGGACACGCCAAGGTGGAAATTCAGGATAATATTGGTCACAAAATGCGCCCCAAACAATACGACGACAATCCACATAGCCCACCAGTTCAGGTTATTTTGCTGAAAAACATTCAGCCACTTGAACGGCTCCTTGCCCAGCATACCCGTGATAATCATATACACGTGGTACACAATTCCCCCGACGATCAGGGGGCTTACCAGCGACATCAGCCAACTGATCAGAAAAGCAACAGCCAATAAAAAAGCATTGCCGGTTTTCCAGAACCCCTGTCCGGGTATCAGGTATTCCCCGTGTTTGCGCATCGCCGCCACGTGATCGGTCGTGAAAAGGCATTCATAACCACCTTCTTCCTTGAGCGTCCCCTGCACATACGAATGGGTGTACCCTCCTCCCGAAACGGAACTCAGGTAATCGGCGCGTTTCAGGATACCGAATTTATTCAGCGTTTTTAAAAAACCCAGGTTGATGGTTGCCGAACGGATACCGCCTCCTGAAAGCGCGATACCGAACCAGTTTTCCTGATCCGGAGTACCCGGTTCGATGCCGAGTTTCCGGCGGCGTTCGCGCAGTTGTTCTTTTTCGCGCAGAATGACATCTTTAAAGGAAAGTATACTCATTGGATAAATTGGAAATGGCTTGGTTCTCAAATATCAGACAACAGGAGAAATCAGGTATGATAATCATCAAAATCACATCAAACCGGATAAATTTGCCGTTCTTGCTGTCGTATTCATTTTAAAATGGCTGCAATAATAACGTTTTTAATGATGAATGATAAATGATGAACGATGAATTAATGCCACTCTTCATCTTGCTTCATTCATCATTCATCATTCATCATTCATCATTATAGTCCATGCAGGTTGTCGTTTTTGGCAAACAACTCAAGGAAAAAGACCTTCCCCAGGTACAGGAGGTATTCGACACGCTTTTTCAGGAAGGTATCACCACCTATATTTATGCGCCGTACCTGGCTCTCCTGGAAGGACATGTCGATTTCCGGGGCCATTATGCGCCTTTTGATGATTACCGGGCTTTCAAAGTGCACCGCATCGACTTTGTGATCACTCTCGGCGGCGACGGTACCATGCTCAACGCCGTCACCCTCGTGCGCGATGCCGGCGTGCCGATGCTGGGCATCAATCTGGGCCGCCTGGGGTTTCTGGCCACTATCGAAAAAAGCCATATCCGCGACTCCATCCAAAAACTGAAACGCGGTCAGTACCTGATCGAGGAACGCAGCACGCTTTACCTGGAAAGTAGCCCCGAACTGTTTGGAGACATCCCCTTCGCCCTCAATGATTGCACCCTGCTCAAACGGGACACCTCTTCCATGATCACCATCCACACTTTTCTGAATGGCGATTACCTCAATTCTTACTGGGCCGACGGCATCATTATCGCAACGCCTACCGGCAGTACCGGGTACTCGCTGAGTTGCGGCGGACCGGTTATTTTTCCCGATTCCGGCAATTTTGTGCTCACGCCCGTCGCGCCGCACAACCTCAATGTACGCCCCATCGTTTTGTCCGACGAGTCGGTCATCTCATTTGAAATAGAAGGCCGCGCCGACAACTTTATCTGCACCCTCGACTCGCGTTTCGAACTCATCAGCGGGCAGCACCAACTGGCCGTGCGCAAAAACGACTTCCCGATCCGCTTCGTTCAGTTGCAGGATGTGACGTTTTTGAATACGATCCGGCAGAAGTTGGGCTGGGGAGAAGACGTGAGGAATTAAGAGGTGAGAGGGTGAGAAGTGAGAGGGTGAGCGTTCGTAGCGTACACCGCTTACGTTTGGCCTATGTAAAATGGGAAGGCAATCTTAGAACTAGTTTACAAAATGTTGATTGTCAACAAATTTCACTTTTTCCCTAAATCAAAAATCTTCAATCCCATTCGGAAATCGTAAATCATGTAATCGGCAATCGCAAATAAAAACGCCTGTAAAACAGCGGCAGCGCCGCGTAAGATAGGTAGCTATTCCCCGGTAAAGTTGGGGTTTCCCCCCGCCAGGTGCTCCACCCCTCCCACGAAACCCAAGCGCAGGGCCGCAGCAGTGTCTCCGACCTGCTGCCAACGTACAGCACAATGCCAAACACCATAAATTAAACCAGATCATACCAGAAATACCGCAGGAAAGGCCGGCGTCGGTCTTTCAGGACGTAGAAGAAAATACAAGTTTTGATGGATTTTCGTGCTATACGTTGGCAGCAGGTCGGAGACACTGCTGCGGCCCTGCGCTTGGGTTTCGTGGAAATGAAGAGAAATACCTGCTGCGGCAAAAATTGCTGTTGGCGGGGAAGCGCAACAGCGGCCGGGGCGCTTGTTCTTCGATTTTTGTTGGGTAATTAATTCGGGATGGCTCCTATGCAAATCAAAAGCATCAGGTAAAATGCAATACGCCCAAATATAATTTTACAATAAACACTTTTAATTTTATCTTAAAAAAAATAATTATTGCATTCTATAATTTTAAAAAATCTGTTTTATGCCTGATAAAATACCCCTATTTTAGTCAATAGCATTTTTTTGAAAATTTAATCTCGATCAATAATTCATCACTTTACAGAAATCTGGCGAAGTTTCTCCATTTCACCGTATAAAATTCGTACCTTTGCGGCGTTTTTTAGCAGAGGGCTAGGCTTCCGTATGTTCGTTTTTCTGACCGCCCGTCCGGCGGAATGTGTGGGAAAAGGAGAGCAGAGGGTGCTGGCAGCCAATACCCTTGTTCAACATTTTCTCAACTATTCATTTTTTAATGAGCACATTCCAAGAGCTCGGCATTGCCGACGAATTGCTACAAGGTATCGTAGCACTGGGTTTTGAAAACCCCACCCCCGTACAAGAACT
>JADLCC010000426.1 GCA_020847425.1 Saprospiraceae bacterium | reverse complement strand
GCGCGCAACTCGGGTTGTTTTATTTTTCTGGCAAAATCGGCGCCTTCTTCCGCCCAATCTGCGGCTTTATCAAACTGGCTTTCTTCGATACAGGCATCGGCCAGGGCAATGTACAAAGAGGCGCGTGCCGGGCCGAAAGCCGGGCGGAGTTGCTCTTCCAGGGCCTGTATTTTGTTCGACTGGGCCAGCAACACGCTGTTGAAAGCCGGCAAAAACAGGAAAATGATCAGAATGTTTTTCATTTGATAGACCTTATTTATCGTGTTTGGTTTTTCGTGTTTCGTGTTTGGTGTGCTTTGCCCAAGACGGTGTTTAGTTTGTAGTGTTTAGTGTTTAGGGCACATTGCCCTTGGTTTTATCTGGGACTTAGCCAAGGGCAATGTGCCCTAAACACTAAACACTACAAACTAAACACCAAAAATCATACCTTCCACAAACGCAGGAACAAAACTTCCAGCGCCAGGAATAACAAAGCAAATACCACGCACCAGCGCCAGAGCACAATGCCGCGTTCCTGCTCGCCTACAATCTGGGAAAAATTAGCTTCCGCGTTCTGGCTCAGTATTTTCATATTAGAGAGCAGTCCTACGGACAAATCCTCTTCATTTTTATAGGTCAGGTCGCTTTCCTTGCGGTCGTAATTGAATGCATAAGCAGCCAGTGTGCTATCGCCCTGCAGTCCGAGCCGGTACCAGCCGGCATCGCGCACCTGCGTACCGGGTGTGAGCAACACTTTTGATCCGAAAATACGTTGTTCGGGAATAAATTCTTGCGAAGTGGATGCGGCTGGCGCGTTTCCGGCGCTTGGCTCGTCCACCTTCATGCGCAATTTATAAATCGTTTCACCGGATGCCGAAGCCTGGTGTTTGGCTTCCAGCACTTCGTCTTTCCCGATGGTATACGCGATCTGGCGGCCTTTGGTGCCTGCAATGGCCATTTTGAACAGCATGGGTACAAAAATCTCGCCGTTGCGCACCATATCGTTTGTTCCTTCATCGAGCGGGGCGGCGGAAAAATAAAGCGCGCCTTCCCCCTGCGTATATTTGGCCAGCATGGCAGAGCCGTCGCGGTAGGTCAGAATCTGTTCGCCGCGTGCCGGAGCCAGCCTGAAATTGCCCTGTGTAACGGGTAAACGCAGGTTGGCACTTTTATTCAGGTATACATCGCGGAAAACAAACTCCTCGGTATTGATCTGGCTGGCCTGCCGCATGGCAGCTTCAAATCCGCCCAGCACGCCCGCATTAAAACCTTGCAAGAATGCGCTGTAAGAAGCGAGGTCGGCCGAAAACGAAGGAAAAACCAGCACATTCCCACCGTTTTGAACAAATGTTTTTAATTCATTCGCCAAACCGGAAGAGATCACCGTCAGTTCATTGAGCACGATCAACTGGTAGTTGGCGAATTTGGAATAGTCCAGCGCCCGCGCATCGGCGTTGTCCAACTGAAAATATTTGACGCCCAGAAATGCGTTATTGAGGTATTTGTTCTGTTGCAAGCCATTGATAGCGAGCACGTTAATTCTTTCCGCCACATAAAAAGACAGGAAATAATCGTCGTCGAACTGGACCGGATAATCCGTCAGCGAGAGTTTGGCTTCGTGCCAGCCGGCGTGCAGGATATTAAAACTCACGGTATCCAGCCGGGTACTTCGGGCAGGAATACTGATCGCGCCCACGGGTTTTGATTGTCCGTCGTGGCGCAGGCTGAGCCGCACTTCCTGGGCTTCCTCGTCGCTGCGGTTGCTGAGTTTTACCAGCAGGTTGGCGGGTTGGTTGAGCACCTGCACCGGACTTTCAAACCACACGCTGTCGACCGATACGTTGCGTTCCTGCACGGCGCGCATGGGGACCAGATTGACCTGGATCAGGCTGTCGCGGAAATTGGTCACATCGGCAATATTGGCCTGAAAATCGCTGACCAGGTAGGCAATTTTGTTTTCCTGTTTGCCTGTATTGAGGCATTGCTGCTGGCGGATCAGTACTTTTGACAGTTCGCGGGAAGAAGGACTTGTTCTGATTTCCTCGATCCGGTTCAGGGCGTCTTCCCGGCTAACGAGGCGCTGGTCGCGGCCTTCAAAATCATTGGTCAGCACCTGAAAACGGTCGGCAACATCATAAGCGCCGATAATATCGCGGGCGCGTTGTTTGGCCAGTTCCAGCAAGGGTGCGTCTTTGGATAAGGAATTCATACTAAATGAATTATCCACAAAAACGCTCACGGCCCGCTCCCCTTTTTTCACCCCGGATGACAGTGGAATAAAGGGTTGTGCAAAAGCCAGCACCATGGCGATGATCGCCAGGCAGCGCATCAGCAGCACCAGCAGGTTGCGCAGTTTTTGCCGGTTGCTCGTTTCCTCCTTTACCTCCTTCAAAAAGCGGACATTGGTAAAATAAACCCGTTTGAAACGCCGGAAATAAAAAAGGTGTATAACGATTGGAATGGCAATGACCGCCAGTGCGGCAAGAAACGCGGGAAAGAGAAATTGCATATTAGAAGACCGGATATGGATTTATCGGTGGCTGTTGTAAGACGATTTTTTCGGTAAATTGTTTTAAAGCGCTGCAAAAATGCAAGTTTTAAAGCAAACGGGCGAAGGATTCGACAATATCGCTCAAACTAACATTGAATCGCGAAAAGAACGGATATTTGCCCCCAAGAGAAGTGAGCGGGTGAGAGAAGCGAGAGGGGTGAGAGCCGACGTCGATTACACCGCATTGCGTTGGCATTTATAAATACGTATGTCAGGGTAGTCAGGTGTAATCGAAGTCGGCTCTCGCCCTCTCACTTCTCTCACGCTCTCACGCTCTCACCCCTCTCACCCTCTCACTCCTCTTTAGTATGCTCGCTTACCACGACCTCCTCCGCCACATCCTACAGAACGGAACACGCAAAAGCGACCGCACCGGCACAGGCACCATCAGCGTATTCGGTTACCAGATGCGTTTCGATCTCAGTGAAGGCTTTCCGCTCGTGACCACCAAAAAGGTGCATTTGAAGAGTATTATCCACGAATTGATCTGGTTTCTGAAAGGAGAAACGAATATCGCCTACCTGAAAAACAACGGCGTTTCCATCTGGGACGAATGGGCCGATGCCGACGGCAACCTGGGGCCGGTGTACGGCAAACAATGGCGCTCCTGGGCGGCGCCGGATGGCCGCACCATCGACCAGATCACGGAAGTGATACAAACCCTGAAAAAAAATCCGGACAGCCGCCGCATCATCGTTTCGGCCTGGAATCCGTCCGATTTACCCGATATGGCGCTGGCGCCCTGTCACTGCCTGTTCCAGTTTTATGTGGCGGACGGGCGACTTTCCTGCCAACTGTACCAGCGCAGCGCCGATGTGTTCCTCGGCGTGCCGTTCAATATTGCTTCCTACGCATTGCTGACCCTCATGATCGCCCAGGTATGCGATCTGCAACCCGGCGATTTTGTGTGGACGGGTGGCGATACGCATTTGTATGTCAATCATTTGGAACAGGTCGATCTGCAACTTTCCCGCACACCACGTGCCTTGCCGACCATGAAAATCAACCCAGCGGTGCGGGATATTTTTGCGTTTCAGTATGAGGATTTTGAATTGCAACAGTACGACCCGTACCCGGGGATTAAGGCGCCGGTTGCGGTGTGAGTTGTGAATCGTGAGTCGTGAATCGTGAGTGGTACTTCGCCCAAAGCCATTAAATAAATCTTGAGCGAAGTGCCACTCACAACTCACGTCTTTTTTCGCCTCGCTTAGTCTTCCATCTGCCTGGCAACCCACGCCTAGCGCCGCGCTTGGGTGTTTTTTTTCTGCCGGATCAGATGTCGTCGGGTTCGCTCCGCAAAAAGTGACGGCTAACCGGCTCACACGTACCGAGGCGGGAAGTTAAGAGCCAGTCTTTTGCTGCTACATCCAGTGCCTTGAATTTGTCACCGGGCCCAGCAGGTATACCGCAACAACCCCAGGGCAAACGCATCAAAATGCTTGATTTATTTGGTTTATTTATCAAAAAATGCAAAAAGTCGGTGTAATTCCGGAGCGCAGCGACGTAATCTACACAAACCAAATTTAAAACGACATT
>JADLCC010000425.1 GCA_020847425.1 Saprospiraceae bacterium | reverse complement strand
TTTGTATTATGTCTCTTGTAACAGAATTCAATGATTACCGCGCCCGGATGAACGAGCGTATTTTGGCCACAGACAACAAAGTGATCAAACGTTTTTGGAGCCTCGATAACCAAACCTACCAGGAAGGCGCGCTTGATGTGCCGACCAAAGAGATGTTGGGGCTCGTAGCGTCCATGGTACTTCGCTGTGATGATTGTATCAAATACCACCTGGGAAAATGCCATGAACTGGGTATCACCACCGAACAGATTTTTGAAATTTTTGCGGTTGCAAATATGGTTGGAGGTTCCATCTGTATTCCGCATACCCGCAGAGCGGTGGAGTACTGGGACGAACTTCAAAATGGATGATCATTCGTCAATGTATTCCACTTTCCGGAGTAAACGCAGCCCGATTCCGATTTCGACTGCGGAATTCCGGATACGTCGTTCGGAAATGGTGATCACGCTACCCGGATTATATGGGTCGATGATATTACCGATGCTGGGCTGGTTATATTGTGTTGTTACGTCGGGTTGAATGGAAAGTTTGATTTCGCCGCCGATCAGCTCTTTCAGTTGGAACTCGATTCCGGTGCTGATGGAAAATCCGGCCATCCATCGGTTCATGAAAGCCACACTGGGATAAAGAATGGCACGGTACGGATCGCCACTGCCCAACTGGTCGATATTGGTAGAAAGGGTATAATCGACCCTCAAACCGCCGCCATAAAAAAAACGGGTACGGCCGGAAAGTCCGATCTCCCGTTTTTGTTTGGCGCCCAAAACGAGTGAAATGTTATTGAAGCGAAATTCTTCTGTAAAAGAGCCGCCCGGTGCGCCGGAGTTGATGTTGTAATAGCGAAAACGGTTGGCGCTACCTTTCACATGGTAGCCGATTTGCATAAAAAGGGAGTTTTTATCCTCCTCATTATCTACCGATTCAATACTCAGCGCAGCATGATATTTGAAAAGTGGCTCCCGCTCGAAAGAATTATCCCACTTTTGCAGTCCGACAGTAGGACCAAATTGAAATACATACGCGGTGGATTGGGCGCTCATTTTAGCGCTCCAACTATTAATAAAAATCAAAACAAATACAAAACGCAGCATAAAATCGTTTTTAGGGCGAAAAGTAAGGTTTTATGAATGAAATAACAGACAACAACTCACACAAAGACAATTATATGCGCACAGCATTTCTTTTTTTACTGCTTTTGGTTCAAGTCAGTTGGGTAGCGCCGCATCCGCCGCCGACCCTTAAACTGGCATTGCTCAAATATTCAGGCGGAGGCGACTGGTACAATGATGTCAATTCTTTAAAAAACCTCGCCAAGTTTTGCAACGACAACCTGCGCACCAATTTTGATCTCGACTTTGCTACCGTCGAGCCGGGCAGTGCAGAGTTGTTTAATTACCCGATTGTATATGCCACAGGGCATGGCAACATGCTTTTTAATGATTTGGAAGCCCGCAACCTTCGGGCCTATTTGGAAGGCGGCGGTTTTCTGATCCTGAATGACGATTTTGGCCTGGACCCTTTTGTGCGGCCTGCCATGAAAAAAGTTTTCCCGGAGCTGGATTTTGTAGAGTTGCCTTTCAGCCATCCTATTTACCACCAGAAGTATAGTTTCAACAATGGCCTGCCAAAAATCCACGAACACGATGGAAAACCACCGCAAGGTTTTGGACTGATCTGGCAGGGTCGCCTGGTGTGTTACTATGATTTTGAAACGGACCTGGGCGATGGCTGGGACGATGTGCACAATGACCCACCCGAATTGCGTGCAAGGGCCCTGCAAATGGGAGCGAATATTGTACAATATGCTTTTGAGCAATAGGAATTATGTTGATGAGGGGTTATAAGGGTAGATAATTGACACTCTAATATCAAGGAGTTTGCACTTTTGCAGTGTCAATTATCAACCTCCATCAACCCTTATAAACCCTCATCAACCAAGAAAATGATACAAAGCACACTATGAACATCCTACTACTCGGCTCAGGTGGCCGTGAACATACATTTGCCTGGAAACTTTCCCAAAGCAAGCGGTGTACCCAATTATTTATAGCTCCTGGTAATGCCGGTACTGCTGCCCATGGCCAAAACGTAGCGCTGGATCCGCTCGATTTTGCGTCGGTGGGGCAGTTTGTACTGCAATCTGGCATCGATTTGGTGTTGGTTGGACCGGAAGAACCGCTTGTTCGGGGCATCTGGGATTATTTTCAGGAACATGAAAAACTAAAACAGATACCCGTGATTGGGCCTTCAAAGGCCGGTGCTGTGCTGGAAGGGAGCAAGGCGTGGTCCAAAAAATTTATGGAGCGCCACCAGATACCTACGGCGGCATACCGGGAATTTACGGCAGCACAGGTGGAAGAAGGTGTACAATACCTGGCTCAACACCCCTTGCCGATCGTACTGAAAGCCGATGGATTGGCGGCCGGGAAGGGCGTTGTGATTGCTATGAATCATAGGGATGCGGAAACGGAATTCCGGGCAATGCTCGACGGCAAGTTTGGCACCGCAGGTGAGCGGGTTGTGGTAGAAGCATTCCTGAGTGGTATCGAATTCAGTGTATTTGTGCTGACAGACGGAAAAACCTACAAAATTTTGCCCGAAGCGAAAGACTACAAACGTATCGGCGAAGGAGATACCGGCCCCAACACAGGTGGTATGGGCGCTGTGAGCCCTGTTCCTTTTGTCGATGAAACGATGTGGGAAAAAGTAGAACAACGGATTATTGCTCCAACCGTCAAAGGGCTGCGAAAAGAAAAAATAGTGTATAAAGGCTTCATTTTCTTCGGTTTAATTGAAGTAAACGGCGAGCCTTTCGTGATCGAATACAATTGCCGCATGGGCGACCCCGAAACGGAAGTTGTACTTCCCCGGCTGAAAAACGACCTGGTGCAGCTGCTCGACAATTGTGCAAAAGGAACCCTCGGTCGCGTTCGGATACGCACGGATAAAAAAACGGCCACAACTATTTTTCTGGTCAGCGGCGGATACCCCGATCAATATGAAAAAGGTAAAACGATCACCGGTTTGGAACAGGTAAAATCCGGTTTTGCCTTTCATGCGGGAACCCGCGGGCAGGATGGGAAAGTATTGACCAATGGCGGAAGAGTGATTGCGCTGACCAGTTTGGCCAAGGATATTACCAGTGCATTGCGCAAATCGAGGCGTAATGCCAAAGCAGTACAATTTGAAGGTAAATATTACCGACGCGATATCGGGAAGGATTTAGAAAGGATGTAGCCGTGCAATAAGTTCAAATCCTTTTATCTTCACCTTTCCAAAACTAATTGCTGAATTTTGAGACACTTCCTGCCACATTTTATCCAGGAAAACTACCGAAACGGCATTCTTGCAGGTCGCTTGAGCGCTTTTACGATGTTTGTTGACCTCAGCGGGTTTACCCGGCTGACGGAAACACTTATGCAAAAAGGGTCGGAAGGCGCGGGAGAATTGTCTGTGGCTTTGAATCTCATTTTTCAGCCGATGGTTCGGTTGGTGTACGAACAAGGCGGGTTCATTCCCTATTTTGCCGGAGATAGCTTTACCGCGATTTTCCCTGTCGAGCAAAACAGCGCCCTAAACCCCGAAACCCTGGTCGTGGCGCATCGGGTTATTCAAACGGCGCAACTCACACTTTCCCGTTTTGCACTTCAGCAGGAAGATGAAGATTCACTGCTGCTGGAACACAATATCGGCATCAAAATCGGGCTTTCAATAGGAACCGTAGAGTGGGGAATTGTTGGTAAAGGCAGAAAAGCCTATTATTTCAGGGGCGAACCCATTGACGGCTGTTCGCAGGCGCAAGTACGCGCCAGTAGTTTGGAAGTAGTGGGCGATGCCTTTTTCAGACCCTATCTGCTTCCAATGGGTTTGGAAGCGGAAGATATGGATGAGGGGTATATCAAAATTGTTTTACCCGCCGTACCTGCGCCGGGTTCAAAAAAGACGCCGGCGCAAAAAACAATACCTGAAGCGCCAAAAAGGCAATTACCTGTTCCCGATCCGCATATTATGGCGGAGTTTCTGCCTAAAGAAGTTTTTGAAAATCAGGGAATTGGTGAATTCCGGAATGTCGTGAGCGTTTTTCTGTCCTTTGCCGGCGTTGATAACCATGCCGCACTGGATCTGTTTGCTTCATCCGTGCTCCAGGAATGCGACAATTTTGGGGCATACCTCAAGGAAATTGATTTTGGAGATAAAGGCGGAGTAATTTTTTGTTTGTTTGGCGCGCCCATTTCTTTTGAAAACAATGTGGAAAGGGCACTCGAATTTGTAGCGGCGATTCAGGAAGAAATGGTCGGCCTCGAAAACCTGACCGGCGCGCGATACCGCATTGGTATAACATCCGGTCTTGCATTTACAGGCGTGATCGGGAGTAATGAACGGTGCCAGTATGCAGCGGTTGGTGCCCGGGTCAATCTCGGCGCCCGCCTGATGGTAAAAGCCAATTGGGGCGAAGTAATGGCCGATGAAAATGTGCAGCGCAACCGGAATTTTAAATTCACATACCGGGGTGAAGGCTACTACAAAGGGTTCAAAAAAGCCATTCCCAGTTATTTACTGACAGGCAGAAACCTCGCCGGCCGCGCCAGTTTTTCGGGCAATTACTTTGGCCGTGCGACTGAATTGCACAGTTTGGTGGAATTTGCCGCCCCGCTGCGCGAAGGTCGTTTTGCCGGAGTAGCATATGTATTTGGAGAAGCGGGTATTGGCAAAAGCCGCCTGAGTTATGAATTCCGCCGGCAGCTGCGCGACGCGATGGCCGTCAGCTGGTTCACCTGCCAAAGTGACCAGATTCTGCGCAAACCCTTCAATCCTTTTGTTTATTTCCTCAAAAATTATTTCGAACAAAGCCCTGAAAATACGCCGGAAAGAAACCGGGAACTGTTCGAACAAAATTTCCTTGAACTACAATTTGAATTAACGGAAAACCGCCACCCCGAAGCAGATGCCGTCCGGCGTGAAATCAACCGTACGCAAAGTGTGCTGGCCGCCATGCTGGGCATCAATTATCCAAATTCGCTTTGGGAACAACTGGACGGCCGGGGCCGCTATCAGAACGGTTTGGCAGCTATGGCCAATCTGTTTGTAGCCGAGTCCTTGTTGCAGCCGCTCGTTATCGAACTGGAAGATGCGCACTGGTACGACGAAATGAGTTATGAATTTCTGGCGCAGTTTATCCGGCGCGCCCAGGCTTATCCGCTGATGATTCTGGCTACCAGCCGCTATGAAGACGACGGCTCGAAGGCCTATCTTTTCCGGCAAAACATACTTGAAGAGTTGTCTGTTGCCAATATCGAAGTGGACCTTAATTTTTTGCATCCCGATGATTTAAAGGCATTTGCGGAGGCCCGGATGGGTGGAAGCCTGCACCCCGAATTGCTGGAATTGCTGCAACGAATGACGCAGGGCAACCCGTTTTACATCGAACAAATGGCCGAATATTTTAGGGAGGCCAACCTGTTGAAAAACAACAACGGCCTGCTTCAACTGAAAAACCAGGATGTCCAAATGAATGATTCCGTCAAGGAAATCATGATGGCGCGGATAGACCGGCTGAGCGGCCTGGTGAAAGAAACGGTAAAAGCGGCAGCCGTTATCGGCCGGGAGTTTGAGTTGCCGGTTTTGTCTGCTGTGATGGCCAAACAGGAGGAGTTTATCAACAAAAACGGCGATATCGAAATGGTGCTTCGGGAGCAGATTCAAACCGCCGAAAAGTGGCAGGTCTGGTATGCGATGAACGAATTGCGGTATATTTTCCGGCATTCCTTGCTCCGGGAAGCGGCTTACGATATGCAGTTGCGCACCCGTTTGCGCGAGTTGCACCAGTTGATTGCGGATGCGATCGAACAATTGTATCCTAATTCGGAAGAGCGGTTTGTCGACCTCGCCTTCCACTACGAACAGGCGGAAGACGAAAGAAAAACCAATAAATATTTAGAAAAAGCGGCCCGGTATGCACAGCGGAATTTTCAGAACAGACAGGCTTTGTCGTTTTATGAAAAACTGATTGTCAATATTTTAGATAAAGACAAAAAAAACAAGAAGGTCATCAAACTGATCCTTCGGAAAGGTACCGTGCATGAATTGGTAGGGCAATGGGAAGAAGCCGAACAGGATTACCGCACGGCACTCGAACGCGCCAAAAACCTGAACGACTGGTACCTCATCGGTCGCGGAAACCGCCGGCTCGGACAATTGCTGATGCTCCGGGGCAATTATCCGGAAGCCAAAAAATACCTGGATGTGGCGATCACCTGTTTCGACCTGGCCAGCGACCAGATCGGTATCGCCAAAACCTATGGCAACCTGGGTACCTTCTTTTTCCGGCAAGGCAGTTACGATGCCGCCAAAAGTTGGTTTGCCAAAGCCATCGAAATCAACCGCGCCAATAACCGGGAAACCGAAAATGCCGCCATTGTTGCCAACTTAGGCCTTATTTTTATGAACCAGGGCCATTACGACGAGGGCATCCGCTGGCTGGAAGAACAACTGGATATTGCCGAACGGGTAACGGACAAACAAGGCCTGACCACCCTTTACACCAACCTGGGTATTATTTACCTCGAAAAAAACAGCCTCGACAGCGCTTTGCTCTGCCTGGAAAAAGGGCTGGCTTATTCGGAAGAATTGGGCAACAAACTCCTGATGACCATTTGTATCGGTTCCATCGGTTCGGTTTGGGAGAAAAAAGGCGACTACTCCAAAGCCATGCAGAACTTTGACCGGGACCTGCTGCTTGCCCGCGAACTGGGTGACAAACAAGGGACTGCGATTGCCTGCGGTCTGATCGGCGATTTGTTGTCGACCATGGGTCAGTTTGATGCTGCCATCGAATACCTGGAGGAAAACCTGGCCTTGAGCCGCGAACTGAATTATAAAAAAGGGATCGCCAAAGCACTGAATACACTGGGCGATACCTGGTTTTTCAAACGCGATTACGCCCGCAGTATCCGCTATTACAACGAAGCCATCGAGTATGCCCGCGAAATGGGCAACCGGCTGGTTTTGGGTTATTCACTGGTGGAAAAAGGGCTGGTTCATCTATATTCTGGCGAAATCGCCGCCGCCAAGCAGTTACTGGAAGAAGGCCGCGATATTGCCCTGGCTTTGGGGAATGCCGATCTGACTTTCAGTTCGAATATTCTGCGGTCGCAGGTCATTATTTCGGAGGGCAACAAACCGGAAGCCCTGCGCCAGCTGCAACAACTGATGTCGCTGGCCAGAACGGAGCGGGAAGAAGCGGCGGTGCATTATGAATTGCGCCGTATTGCCGATAATCCGACACCGCACCATTTGCGGGCAGTTACTTTGTACCGCTCGCTGTATGACCGCACGCCGCAGTATATATATAAGGTGCGGCTGGAGGAATTGGAGAAAAGTTAAAGGGCAAAAGGCAAAAAGCAAAGGGCAAATATTAACCGAGTGGTCATTTTTGCCTTTTGCCCTTTGCTTTTTGCCCTTTAATTTTTCTCCCAACTCACCCCGTCTTTCCCGTCTTTCACCTGAATACCCACTTCCGCCAGCGTATCCCGGATTTTATCACTCGCCGCCCAGTCTTTTTGAGCGCGGGCGTTGGCGCGTAATTCCAGGATCAGTTCCATTAGCCCTTCCACGGTGCCGCTGTCTTCCTTAGATTCTTCGTCTTTCAGGCCAAAAATATCAAAAACTAACGTGTGAAACGCTGATTTCAGGCGTTCGATAACCCATGGGGCAACATCGCCCGATGCCAGTTGCTTATGGGCAATTTTATTGACGTATCCACCCAGTTCGCTCAGGGAAGCCAGCGCGATAGCAGTGTTGAAATCATCGTCCATACCCTGGTAGGCGTCTTCAATAAGCGCCAGAATGGCCCGGTCGTGTTCCGTTTCCGAACCGTCAAAATCACGGGCGTTCACGGGCAGGTTTTGCAGGGTATTATAAGCGTCCATCAGTTTTTTGAATCCTTTTTCCGCTGCCTGCAGGCCATCGTCGGTAATATCGAGGGTACTGCGGTAATGCGCCTGTAGCATAAAAAAGCGCACGGCCATCGGGGAATAGGATTTGCTGATATGTTCGCTTTCTCCGGTAAAAAGTTGCGGCGGGTTGATGATGTTGCCGTCCGATTTTGACATTTTTTTGCCGTTCAGCAGCAGCATATTGGTATGCAGCCAATAGTTGGCAGGGGAGCAGCCGCATGCGCCGTTGCTTTGTGCCACTTCATTTTCATGGTGCGGAAATTTCAGGTCGTTTCCGCCACCGTGAATATCAAATGTTTGGCCTAAATACTTGGTACTCATAGCGCTGCATTCCAGGTGCCAGCCCGGAAAACCGACCGACCAGGGACTTTTCCACACCATAATGTCTTGTGGGCGGCCTTTCATCCAGATGGCAAAATCGGCCGGATGGTTTTTCTCTTCCTGGTTTTTCAGGCCGTCGCGGCTTTCAGCCATCAGTTCATCTACAACACGCCCCGACAGTTGTCCGTACACGCCCGGATTTTCCTGGGAAAATTTGATTACATTGAAATATACCGAACCATTGCGTTCGTAAGCGTAACCCCGATCGATAATATCCTTTACCATATCGATCTGCTCCGGAATATGGCCTGTGGCGCGTGGTTCGATGCTGGGTGGCAGGTTGTTAAAAATCCGCATCATATCATGGAAACCCACGGTATACCTTTGTGCTACTTCCATCGGCTCGAGTTGCGCAACCTTGGCGCCCTTGGCCATACGGTCTTCGCCATCGTCGGTCAGGTGACCCACGTCGGTGATATTCCGCACATACCGCACTTTATACCCGATGTGCAGGAGGTACCGGTAAATAACATCGAAACTGGTAAATGTGCGGCAGTTACCCAGGTGTACATCGCTGTAAACAGTGGGTCCGCACACATACATACCGATATGACCGGGCACGATGGGTTGGAATATTTCTTTTTTGCCGCTCAGGCTATTGTGCAATTTGAGGACGCGTTGTTGTTTCATAAGGGCGCAAAGTTAATACGAAGGGAAACGGGAGGCTATACAGTGCGTGTGGTTTTTGTGAAAAAATCTATTTTTGGCATCTAAAATTTCTACCATGCGCCTGATTCTACTTCTGTTTTCAATTTACCTGCCACAATTAGCCGTCCCGGCTGCTGCACAAGCGCAACAAGTAAAGACCGGGGTTTACCTGATGAACCTCTACGACCTGAATATGGACGAACATTCGTTCTACGCAGATTTTTATATCTGGTTTCGATGGTCCGGTTCTATTGATCCTACCAATATCGAATTTGTCAATGCCATTGAAAAATGGAGTATGGACAAGGCGACGTTCGACGGCGACAGCACGCCGGTAAAACTGAAAACCGGAGAAAAATATAAGATTTTCAGGATAGAAGGGCGCTTTTTTCATTCTTTTTCGCTCAATCGTTTTCCGCTCGATCAGCATACGCTGGATATTCAGATCGAAAACCCGGAGCATCCGGCAGATTCGCTGCACTATGTTGCCGATACCCTGGGCGCACAAATCCGGAATACCCTGAACTTGGTGGGCTGGGAAACCAAACGCACTGAAATTATTTCGGAAGTGCATGATTACGGCACCAATTTCGGCAACCCTGAAGAAAACGCTCAACGGTACAGCAACCTGAGTTACAACATCACCCTTTCCCGGCCGATCAGTTATTTTTTATTAAAAATGCTTTTGCCTTTGCTGGTCGTGATGCTGGTAAGTATCGGAGCCTTATTGTTGCACCCGGAGCATATCGACAGTCGCTCCTCTTTGCCCATCGGCGGACTGCTGACAGCGGTATTCCTGCAACAATCTTACAGCAGTGCATTGCCGGACACCGGCTACATGGTGCTGATGGATAAAATTTACCTGTTGAGTTACGTGATCATTTCTTTGGTATTGCTCCAGGTGATCCGTGCAGGCAATACCACGGCAAAAGGAAAACCGGTAAAAGGGCTGATCAAAATGGAAAAACGGCTGGCGCAGGTTTTCCTGGGCGTTTTTATTTTGGGTGTGCTGGTTTTGAGTGTGATTAAATAATGTGTTTTAGTGTTTTGGGGTTTTAGTGTTTTAGTCAGGCCTGCTCAAGGATAGGATGCCTACCAAAACACTAATACCCCAAAACACTAAAACACTTTTTGCATCTATTGTGGTAAAAAAAAATTCATGAAGCAAATTCTCCTCTCGACAATCCTCTTATCCGCCCTCCTTTCGGCGCCGTATTCCGGTTTTACCCAGCAAACCAAAAAAATGCTGGACCATGCCGACGTACAACGCTGGAAAAAGATAGAGCAGCAGCGCATTTCCAGTGACGGCCAGTGGGTGAGCTGGATACAAATATCGGTGACGGAAGGAGATGCCGCTTTGTATTTGTGGAATGCGGGCACTGTGAAAACGAGCATTTTCCAGCGCGCATCCGAGGCGCATTTTTCTGCCGACAATAAGTTGCTGATTTTCACCATCAAACCGCCGCTCGACAGCCTGAAAGCCTTGCGCCGCAAAAAAGTGAAAGACGAGGATTTGCCCAAAGACACGCTGGGCATCCTGACACTTGCTACCGGGCAACTGGAAAAAATTCCGCGACTCAAGTCCGTGCAGGTTCCGGAAAAATGGTCCGGCTGGTTTGCCTTTCAATGCGAACCGCTGAAACCGGCGCCGGCCAAAAAAGATACCGCCAAAACACAACCCAAGCCGGCGCCTAAACAGGCCAAAGAAAAAAAAGAAGACAAAGACAACGGTTACCGGCTGGTGATCCGCAATACCAGCACCGGCAAACAGGATACCATTGCCTATGTCAAGGAATTTACTGTTGCGAAAAAAAGCCCGCGCCTGTTGTTGTACAGCACCGGCTGGGGCGATACCATGATGGTGCAGAGCAACCGGTCGGTTCAGAAAAACGGTGTATACTTCTATGACCTGGAAAAAAACGCCGTTAGACCCTTGTTCAGAAGTAAAGGCAAATTTCAACAACTATCGCTGGATGAGCAGGGCGCCCAGGCCGCGTTTTTGGCGGATCTGGATACGAGCAAGGCCCGGATACGTCCGATACAGTTGTGCCACTGGGAATCCGGCAAAGATTCGGCAAAAATTATTGCCCGCCCGGAAAGTGATTTTTTACAACGTACAAATGGTGAAACCAACTGGGGAATCAGTGAGCATAGCCGCCCGGTTTTTTCGGAAGACGGCAGCAAACTTTACTTTGGAATTTCCCCGGCCCCTATCCTGAATGACACGACTTTGTTAAAAGAAGAAATTGTGGATGTGGAGGTGTGGAACTGGACCGACAACCGCCTGTACACACAACAGGAAGTCATGCTGGAAAGCACGCGGAAACGCTCCTATGCTGTGGTGTGGCACAGCCGGAAAAACCGCTTCGTGCCATTGTCTTCACCGGAAATCCCTGAGTTGCGTTTCCAGGAATCGCGCAACGCCGATATGGCGCTTGCTTTAACGGAAGAACCTTACGGACGTTATGTAACAACGGAAGGGACTGCGCACAAAGATTTATATGCCGTCGATCTAAAATCGGGTGATAAAAAAATGATTGTGAAAGATTTGCGGTGTAACCCACGCATTTCACCGGAAACAAAATACATCACCTGGTGGAGCGACCCGGATACCGCCTGGTTTGCCTGGAGCGCGCGGAGTTCAGAGGTGGTCCGACTGACCGATAACCACAGTGTACCTTTTTACGATGAAGAAAACGATGTGCCCGATTTTCCCGATGAACACGGTATGGCAGCCTGGCTCGACGACGATACGGCGCTGATTGTGTACGACAAATACGATCTTTGGAAACTGGACCCGACAGGTAAAAAAAATCCGGAACGCCTCACCAAAGGCAGGGAAACACAAACAACTTATCGCTACCTGAAACTGGACCCCGATGAGCGCAGTATTCCGGCGGGTGCTTCCATTTTACTACACCAGTATCATCGGCCGACGAAAGCCGAGGGTTACAGTTGGTTTTCTTTAAAAACCGGAAAAATGACCCAGTTGAGTGGTGGTGATTTTTCCTACACCAAACAACCCCTAAAACCTGAAAATGCAGATTATTTGTTGTTTTCCAGGGGAAATTTCCAGGTTTTTCCAGATTTGCAATACCTGGATTACAGCAAAACAGACGCGAAACCGACAACCCTTTCGAATGCTAACCCCCAACAAAGTGAATACCGTTGGGGCGCCATCGAACCCGTTCAATGGACCTCTCTTTCCGGCGAAACCATCAGCGGATTGCTGATCAAACCCGAGGATTTCGACCCTGCCCGGCAATACCCTATGATCGTCAATTTTTACGAAAAAATGTCCGACGGGCTGCACCAGCACCGCTCGCCGGATTTTCACCGCTCGCAGATCAACTATACCGTGTATGCCAGCAAAGGGTATCTGATTTTTGCGCCGGACATTCCGTATCGCCTGGGCTACCCGGGTGAATCGGCTTACAATGCCATCGTAAGTGGTGTAACGGCCCTGATCAACAAAGGATTTGTGGACCCGAAACGTGTCGCCCTGCAGGGACATTCCTGGGGAGGCTACCAGGCAGCCTATGTGGTGACGCGCACCAACCTGTTTGCCTGTGCCGAAGCCGGCGCGCCGGTGGCGAACATGACCTCCGCTTATGGTGGCATCCGCTGGGAATCCGGGCTGGGCCGGGCATTCCAGTACGAACACCAGCAGAGCCGGATCGGCGGTTCGCTTTGGGAATATCCGATGCGGTACCTCGAAAACTCACCGCTTTTTGCGCTCGATAAAGTCCAGACGCCTTTGCTGATCCTGCACAACGACAAAGACGGCGCAGTGCCCTGGTACCAGGGCATCGAGTTGTTTTCGGGTTTGCGGCGACTGGGCAAACCGAGTTGGTTGCTCAACTACAACGACGAGCCGCACTGGCCGGTGAAACTGCAAAACCGGATGGATTTTCAGCGCCGTATGCAACAGTTTTTTGATTTCTACCTGATGGATGCCCCGCAGCCCAAGTGGATGAAACGCGGAGTCCCGCCCATAGAAAAGGGTATCCTGCAAGGATTGGAAACGGATGACTAGTGAATGACACACCTTAAATGTGCGGGGTCGTAAGAACCTCGCACGGCACCAATACTTGGCCAGAAATATGATCAAAAGATTAACACTGGCGCCGTGCGAGGTTCTTACGACCCCACCCAAAATGAACCTGCTACTTTTCGCACCCAATAACTTTTGCTGCCGTGAAATACCCGCTATTGTTTGCTTTTTGTTTTTTGGGCTGCCTGGTTTTCGCTCAAAATGATTCAACGCTGCTGCTCAGCCCGGAGCGCCTGACGGAACAGGATATTGTTGTACGCGATCTTTCTTTACAACCGACCCGAGTAATCTCCGCCACCCGCTCGCTGGAAGAAGCCGATCAGATGCCTTTTTCAATTTGGGTAGCCACTGCGGAAGACATCCAGCGCAACGGATTTGTAACCCTGGGCGACGTACTTCGGGCTGCGCCAGGTATTCGGGTATCGCAACCCGGCAATGCGCTGGAAGGGGAGACCTTTCTCATGCGCGGGCTGGCCGGCAACCAATTTGTCAAAATCTTGATCAACGATGTGCCCATCAAACCTTTTTTGGCACTGGGAATGCCTATCGGAGCGCAGTTGCCGATCCGGCAGGCCGAACGGATCGAGGTGATTTACGGTCCTGCTGGGGTGCTGTACGGCAATGAAGCCTGTGCGGGCGTGATCAATATTATACTGAAAGAATCCGAGCGGCCGGTATACACGCAGGCGGACCTGTCCTTCGGGCGTTTCGGCAACAACAACCTCGATCTGACCTTCGGCGGCAAACTGGGAAAGGACAAAAAAATATTTCGTTTCAGCCTCTACGGCAGCAGCACGGTGCGCGAAAAGACGGATATCTATTACGATCAGACGATTTATAATACAGATGCATATGTCCCGCAATATGCACCTGCCGGATTTTACCTGGATAACCCCAATTACAGGCGCTCGGATGCCGGTAATATCCCCAAAACGTCACCGATCATGCATGAAAGCCGCATGTTTGGCGTAAACCTGAAATGGCGCGGCTTGCAATTCAGTTACCACCGCATGGCGCGTTTTGATCACAGCGCATTGGGAATGAACCCTTTAGCCGTTTCTTATGCCAACTCCTCCAACCGGATTGCGGAAAACCACGAGGTGTTTGTTTTCAGTTTCCAAAAACAGCGCAAACGATGGGTGACCTATAACACGGCCTCCTTCTTGCGTTATAAAATCAACAACACGAGTACCACGACGTTCATCTATGATCGATTGGCAGCCGGCAGTTACCTGCTTCAATCAACACAGAACCCAACAGCAACCGGACTTTTGGACAGTGTTTATCAAAAATACAATGCGGAGGAACGTTACGGTTATGCCAATGGATTTGATGCGCGTTTTGAAACCAGGATACATGCGGCGCTTCATCGCCATTTAGCCCTGGATCTCGGGTTACAATTCAATGTGTCGAACGGTTTTGCGTATTACAACCACCACAAAACGCCGGTGGAAGCGCAGGTGTTTAACAGTTACATTCAATCCGAACCATTGTCGACGACCAGCCGGGCTGGGGCTGATCTTGCTCCTTTCGGGCAATTGAAGTGGCAAAGCAAAGCGCTTACCGTTATTGGCGGAGTGAATATGAATATCTTTACAAATGACTTTGTAACCCTGACGCCACTGCCCAGGCTTGCCGCGCAATATCGTTTTTTCAAACACTGGACGCTTCGAGCCAATTATGCCAAGGGAATTCGGCATACCGCTCCTTATTACCAAACCAATACCAATATCATTTCTCCACAAAATGGCAATTTGTCGAGCGGATTGATTTCTTTTTTAAAGGAATCGGAATATTCACGTGCGGCAGAAGCGGCAATCCGGTTTGAGCATGATTTCCGGCTGGAAGGCGTTTTTTTCTGGCAGGAGGCCAGCAATATGGTTCGCCCTAATCAATTTAAATTGACAGAAGATGGTTATTGGCTGTATGGGTATCAAAATATTCCCGGACCAGGTATGAAACTGTGGGGAATCCAGGGTTTATTGCGCTCAGAGAACAAGGATTTGGTCGACCTGACCAGCCAAAACCGAAAAAAAATGGTGATTTCCTCGCGCATGGAATTCTTTTTACAATATGCACGGGGTAAAGAGTGGCTTGCGGAAGGTGCAGAACCCCTCGACGAGGTAATGAACCAGCCGCGCTGGCACACCCAATTCCGCACTTTTTTTAAACTGAATCAGCTCGAATTGATGTTTGCGTCCAATCGCCAGACATCTGTTTTGAGCAAATCTGTTGCTTATCGCAGCCAATTTCAATTGTTGTACAGTCAGGAGCGATACCCGACTTTCAGGAGTTGGGATATGTCGACCCGCATTTACCTAAGCAACCATTTTCTTATTTATATGCAAATTCAGAACATGTTCAACCGCCGTTTTGCAGGGCTCGATGCTACCGGAACGCCTGATGATCTGTTGTTTAACCCGCAGCAAGGGCGAATTATCCGGTTCGGCGTAAACTATAACATGAATTAATGAACTTATCCCCCCTGTATTTGCGTTTGGAAGATTCACCTGTTTCTTTTAGATTTGTGGGGAGAAGAAGGGGCTATCAATCTTAAACGGGCATGGAAGCATCGCACCCATAAAAACGCTGAAAAATCACCCCGCGGCGTGCTGATGGACTTCCCGCTGCCGAAAAACTTGGACAAACTATTGAGCGACATCATTCTTACAGTCGAGGGCGTTGATCCCGTTGAACTCTTCGGAGAAAACAACGCCAAATTAAATCTCCTGCGTAAAGCATTCTCCGATGTGACCATCACTTCCCGGGGTAACAGCCTGAAAATCACCGGCGAAAAAAAAGATTCCCAAGCCGCTAAAGCAAAATTCGAGATGATGGTGCGCTACCTGCGCGAACACCAGGAGCTTCCCGTACAAACGGTGGAAGACCTGTTGGGTGGTGAAAATCCCTTCGAGGTGCGCATACCTGTCAACGGAGACAGCAGCAGCGGCAATACCATTCTTTTCGGGCGCGACGGAAAGCCCATCAAGGCCAAAACCCGTAACCAGAAACGCATGGTCGAGATCGTGGAAACGAACGACATCGTTTTTGCGCTCGGGCCTGCCGGTACCGGTAAAACCTACACGGCTGTGGCATTGGCCGTGCGCGCTTTGAAGAACAAACTTGTCAAAAAAATCGTGCTCACCCGCCCGGCCGTAGAAGCCGGCGAAAGCCTCGGTTTTTTGCCCGGTGACCTGAAGGAAAAAGTGGATCCGTATCTGCGCCCGCTCTACGATGCGCTGGACGATATGCTGCCCATGGATAAGTTGAACTTTTTTATGGAAAACCGCATCATCGAAATCGCACCGCTCGCTTTTATGCGCGGCCGCACGCTCGATCACGCGTTTATCATTCTCGACGAAGCACAAAATGCCACACCGCTTCAGTTGAAAATGTTCCTCACCCGCCTTGGGCCCTCCGCTAAATGCGTCATCACCGGCGACATGAGCCAGATCGACCTGCCGCACAACCAGAAATCGGGCCTGCGCCAGGCCATCGACATCCTGGATGGCGTGGAAGGTATCGCTGCGATACACTTGACAACCGAAGATGTGGTGCGCCACCGCCTCGTAAAGGAAATCATCAAGGCCTACGACAAA
This sequence comes from Saprospiraceae bacterium, assembly GCA_020847425.1. Lineage (GTDB taxonomy): Bacteria > Bacteroidota > Bacteroidia > Chitinophagales > Saprospiraceae > M3007. The sequence goes on along the minus strand of JADLCC010000425.1, from coordinate 2,722 downwards.
ATTGAAGCCGAAGACCGCGCCAAAAAGGAACGCCGGAAGGCGGAACAAAACGCGGATAAGGAAGAACTGGTGGAAACAAGACCGGATTGGCAACCGGCGAAGCCGGAAGGCGCGTGAACGTGTTTGGTGTATAGTGTTTCGTGTTTCGGGCGCTTCGCCATAGACAACTGTTCGTATTTCAGGCGAAGCACTCAAACACGAAACACCACACCCCAAACACTGCAAAGGCAACGTGCCCCAAACACGTAACACCATATACTAAACACGTACAAATGACATCTTCTGTTCTATACCTCGGCGAGCTCCGCACCGAAGCCACGCACCTGCTTTCCGGACAAAAAATCATCACCGATGCGCCGCCCGACAACCAGGGCAGGGGCGAGGCTTTTTCGCCCACCGACCTCTGTGCTACCTCGCTGGCTTCCTGTATGCTGACGATCATGGGCATCAGCGCCCGCAACCACGGACTGGATATGACCGGCGCACGTGCGGAAGTCACCAAAATTATGGCTGCTGACCCGCGGCGGATTGCCCGGATTGAAATCAAGTTTACGATGCCGCCGAACGGGTATACGGATACGCAGAAAAAAGTACTGGAACTGGCGGCGCGGACCTGCCCGGTACATTTTAGTATTGCGGAGGGATTGGAGGAGGTGCTGGAGTTTGAGTGGTGATTTTTCTTCTTTTGGATTTTAGTACCTATTCAACTCCAATGAGAACCGCTTGAAACCATCTAATGCCTGTTGGAGGCTAAGCATGATTTCTTCAGAAATCTCTTTAGACGACCGCGATTTATCATATTGGGCAAAACTTTCATCTTTTACCCAAGAAATATCCAGATTCAGTTTTTCCCTTGCAAAAATCTCTTTTCGAGAAAACTTTTTCCAACGTCCGCCAGGATTTTCAAGCGACCATGTTTCCTTTCGCTTAGAAGGGTTAGCCGGATTATAACATTGCACAAAATCCTGTAGATGATTAAATTTCATCTGGTTGGTTTTTAGGGAGTGTTTGATATTCGTCCGGTAATCATAAATCCAGATTTCTTTGGTTTGTTCCGTACTATCAGGTGGTCCAGCCTCAAAGAAAAGAACGTTTGCTTTTACCCCATTGGCATAGAAAATACCTTGAGGGAGTCGCAGAATAGTATGCAAATTGCAAGTATCAAGTAAGTGTTGCCTGATTTTTTCTCCTGCACCGCTCTCGAAAAGCACGTTATCAGGTATTACGACTGCTGCTTGGCCTCCAGGCTTTTTCAACATCGCATAGATATGTTGCAGGAAATTGAGTTGCTTATTATTGGTAGTTGCCAAGAAGTCATCCCGCCTGTAAACCATATTTTCTAAATCCTCATCACTATCTGTACTTAGTTTGGCTGTGCTTTTTTTCCCAAAAGGAGGATTGGACAAAACATAATCAAACTCTTGTGTAGGCTTGCTCAACAAGCTATCATTTAAACTTATGGGTGGAATTGCCTCTAGGTCACCGATGCCATGTAATACAAGGTTCATACGACAGAGACGTGCCGTATTGGGTACTATTTCCCATCCAAAAAAGGTTTTGTCGCGGAGAAATTCATTCTGGCCGTTTTTCAAGGGCAGTGTTTGTAAGTATTCGTGCGCACCAAGCAAAAAGCCCCCCGTACCACATGCAGGATCTGCGATCGTTTTCTTTGGTTTGGGGCTGATACATTCTACGATGGCTCGAATAAGTGGCCGCGAAGTAAAATATTGCCCTGCTCCACTTTTCACATCTTCGGCGTTCTTTTGCAATAGACCTTCATAAATGTCGCCTTTTACATCACCTTCGGTGGTTGTCCATGCTTGTGCATCCATGAGTTTCCAGAGGCGAAGTAGTTTGGCAGGGTCTTGAATGCGGTTTTGGGCTTTGGTAAATATCTGCCCAAGCAAAGTGTTTTCATCAGCCCCCAGCGTATTTAGCACGTGTTCGTAATGAACTTTGAGTGTTATCCCGTTTTTGTCTTTAAAACTTTCCCATGTACAGTCTTCTGGCAGCAGAATGACACTGCCTTTCTGGCTATACTCGTCTGCCATTTTAAGGAAAAGGAGGTAGGTTAACTGTTCTACATAGTCACCATAGGATACGCCATCATCCCGGAGGGTATCGCAAAAGGACCAGAGTTTATCTATGAGTGATTGAGTAGTCATGCTTTTGCTATGTATTCTTGACAGTATTTATTAATTTCGAGGTTTTCTGCGACTAAAAGTGTTGCCCAATCAAGTCCACTATTTAATAGACAAGATTTATAAGTAGATGAGAGTTCTTTGCATGGAGAGATTTTTTTGCGAAACCACTCCATATTATTTTTTATGCCTAATCTTGTTGCAGCGGAAGGACTTTGATTCTGCTTATCCATCAATTCTTGCGTTTTTTTGATTTCACTTGAACATTCTTGCCACTTGATTTTTCTCTCATTCACCAACCTATCAAAATCATTTAAGCCTATGATTTTGATAGTATAAGCTGCTCTTTGAAAGTCCCAGTCACTTATCGTAATTGCAAGTGGCTTTGCTAGCCCCTCTGCATTGAAAGTGATTTTTTTTGGGTCATCAGGATCAGTTGGATCAAGAAGATAAATCACCTCATCATCTAAGTCATCATCATATTTTTGGGCTTTATTTTTCTTAACCATGAACCTGTTTCCTTTTATCGAATTACCTACGCTTCCGCAAATACGGTAATTTTTCCAATCAAAAGCCAGCCA
>JADLCC010000424.1 GCA_020847425.1 Saprospiraceae bacterium | reverse complement strand
TGGTATATGACGGTGCTTTTTCTCCTGCACAAACGCTGCAAGTACAGGCAAGAGCCTATAATAAAGGTATGATTGCCAGCAAATTAGCCGAAAAAGAAGTGCAGACCTACAATATGAAACCCGCCCTACAACTTTTCCGGGCGCCCGAGCCCGGCCTTCGCCTGCAGGTCTTGTCCGCCACAGGGAAATACACTGCTGAAAGTGTCGAAGCAGGCACGCTGGAACGCACAGCCGATGTGCGGGAGATCAGCCCGGAACCCGCATGCCAATCCGGCCCCTGTGGTATGATCTGGAAAGGTTATTTTAATGCGCCGCAAACAGGTGGTTACCAGTTCTGGACGGAATCGGACGATGGCAGCATTTTATATGTGGATACAGAAATTGTAGTAGACAACGATGGCGATCACGGCATGGAAGAAAAAACGGGGCAGGTTTACCTCCAGAAAGGCTTTCACACCTTCAAACTGCTCTATTTTAACAGCAGTGGCGGCGGTGGACTACGCGCATGGTTTGCTCCGCCGGGTGGCGTCAAACAAGCGATTCCAGGTGTATTGATATCGCATTGAGCGGACTGATTTAGCGGTATTATCGAATTTGATAGAAAAACTGCTGCCTTTTATCGAAAGGCAGCAGTTGCTGCTTTTGACCGCACTACCTTTGAATATCCGATTTGGACGACACTTAGTAAATCCACAGCCTGTAGATATGCGTCATTTTTTCCGCATCCTGTTTGAAGGCGCTGCTCAAGCCTGGCAGCAACTTATGGCGAACAAACTGCGCTCTTTCCTGTCACTTCTGGGCGTTACGATCGGTATTTTTTGTATTATCGGCGTAAAAAGTGCCGTGAACTCCCTGGAAGACAACATCCGCAACAGTATGTCAAAACTGGGTAACGATGTTATTTATATTGATAAATTTTCCTGGTCGGAGGACCCAGGCTCAAATTTTTGGAAATGGATGCGCCGACCCAATGCTTCGTATCAGGAATTTCTCTCTTTACAAGAAAGGATGGAAACTGCGGAAAAGGTTGGTTTCTGGCAGTATGTAGGGTCTAAAACATTAAAATGGAAATCATCCAGTGTAGAGGATGCGCCATTTCTGGGTATTACCGAAGACTGCTATGAACTTTTTCATCTCGAATTTCAGCATGAAGGCCGTTATTTCTCGCCGGTCGAATACCAGAGCGGTTCGGACGTATGTATCCTGGGTGGGGTAGTGGGCGAGGGCCTTTTCGGTGAAGAAATAGACCCGGTCGGCCGCGATGTGAGTATAGGCGGGCGCAAACTGCGCGTCATCGGCGTGCTCAAAAAATCGGGCAAAGACCTGCTCAAACCTTTTAATTTCGATAACGTCGTCCTGGTAAGTTACAACCTCGCGCGGCGCGGTTTCGGTGTACGCAGCGAAGGGCGCGGAACTCAGACCAGTCTTATGGTAAAAGCCGTCGACGGTGTGGATTTAGAAGCGGTAAAAGATGAGGTGATCAGCGTTTTGCGCGGCCAACGGCGCCTGAAACCCATGGAAGAAAACAACTTCGCGCTCAATACACTATCCGTGCTCAGCAAATTGTTCGACGGTGTATTCGGAACGCTCAATCTCGCCGGGTTTATCATTGGTATTTTTGCCCTGGTGGTGGGCATGTTTTCCGTTGCCAATATCATGTTCGTTTCCGTAAAAGAACGCACCAACCTGATCGGCATCAAAATGGCGCTCGGCGCCAAACGCTGGTTTATCCTCCTGGAGATTCTTTTTGAGGCCGTTGTACTCTGTGTAGTCGGCGGATTGTTCGGATTGCTGCTGATCTGGGTCATCACAGAGGTCATTACCCGGGCAATTGATTTCGACATCCACCTTTCCATTGGAAATGTACTTGTCGGCCTCATTACTTCCATCATTGTGGGCGTATTATCCGGCCTTATCCCGGCCTCTCAAGCCAGCCGGATGGACCCGGTGGAGGCGATCAGGAAATAGCCTGAGTTACCGCCTCAAACCATCAAACCACTCCAACCATCAAACCATCATTCATTGTTCAAATAAACATTTCGCCTGCCACATCAACAAATCCACTTGTTGCACATCATAATCTTCGTAACCGTTTGTCCAGGCCAGGCGGATTTTATCCAGTTCTGCATTGCGTAGTTTTTTAATGGTTGTGCGGTCGATGGGGAATTCAGCCTGAAAAACAACAAACTTGCCTTCTGGATCGGTAACGCCTTCGTCGGAGCGGGCGTTGTTCAAAGTAATGGCGTAACCGTCGATAAATTTCAACACGGCCACACCACCTTTTTGCAAAGTGCCCTGTGTTCTGCGTACATACGGATCGTTGATCCGAAGGCTCAGGTGTAATGCGGCATTAACGCCGATACTCCATAAAGAAACCTCGCCGATGGTATGCGATTTATCCGTGTAAATTTTGCGGAGTGCCAGGTTGGTGTGCCTGAATAATTCACTGCGGGGCATTTCCCGGCGCACTTCGCCCGAAAACTCGTCGCGTACGTTCGATGCCAGCGCGCAAGGTGGCACTAGTGGATTGATCATCACATCTTCTGCAACAACATATTTTTTGAAACTGGATTTTGGCTGAGGCGCTGGCCTGGTTTTTCCCGGTCGTTTTTCAACCTGAACTTCGGGCTTAAGTGTTGCGCTGCTGTCTGATGGCGCCTGATTTTCCGATACCAGCACAGGAGGCGCCTCTTCGGCTTGTTCTTTTTTCTTTTTTTCTTTTCTGGGTGTTTCGTCGGCGACCGCTTCCGGCGGATACAGTATGTTTTTGAGTTGTTGTACCTGTTTGCGGCTTTTGGGGAGTTGGGCTTTTTGTTGCCGGGCTTCCATGTTCGCTACCAATTCAGCAAATTCTGCAATCGTTTTGGCTTGTTTCAGGTTCTTTTCAAGCGTTTTTTCTGCCTTTTGAGCATCTTTCAGGTCATTTTTCAGCAACTTTATTTGCTCGATGCTGCTGGTCGAATCCGCCTGCGCTTTTTCAAGAGCACTTGCAAGTGCTTCTTTTCGTGCAGCACTGTATTCAAACCGCAGCGCTAAAGTATCGCGCATAGAACGCGCCTCGCCGGACAATTGAACTGCTTCAACGGCGATATCCCATTCCGTTGGTTTGCCTGCAGGCGGAATGCTGTCGGAAGCCGGCTGTTGATAAGGACGAGCGCTTGTTTCTGTCAACAGGCAGCAGAAAAACAAATGTATCAAAAGTGAAAAACAACATTTCATGGAAAAGAAGGTCAGTGAATCATGGTATAAAAATGCAGCCAACACCTACATTCGCCGCAAAAGTAGCGTTTCAAGAAGGCATTTCAAATTGGACGCGCGTGCCTTCACCAAAATCTAACACCTCAAGTATGGATATTCAACAAATCCCGGTTCAATACCCGCTTACCCGTCAGGATTCTTCAGTGGCGGACGATTATTTTGGAACACAAATCAAAGATGTTTACCGCTGGCTGGAGGACGATCAGAGCGCCGAGACAAAGGATTGGGTACGCAGGCAAAATATTGTAACCAACCAATACTTCGACCAAATTCCATACCGCGATACCATCAGGAAAAGGATTGAACAGATTTTTAATTATGAAAAGTATGGACCGCCGTTTAAAAAGGCCGGGAAATACTATTTTTTCAAAAATGACGGCCTGCAGAACCAACACGTGCTGTACGTACAGGAAGATTTGAATGCCCCCGCACAGGTAGCCCTAGATCCCAACACTTTTAGTGCGGATGGCACGGCTTCCCTGGGCGAATTGGCCTTTTCCAAAGACGGCCGTTATCTTGCGTATTCTATTTCAAACGGAGGCTCCGACTGGCGTACGATCTATATAAAAGATATGGAGTCCGGACAGGTACTTGATGATCGGTT
>JADLCC010000423.1 GCA_020847425.1 Saprospiraceae bacterium | reverse complement strand
CGGGGGCGTTTGTCCATCAACTGCCGGAGTCCGATGACGTTGTCCGGACCGTCGTGCATGGTTTTGTCGAGCGCCTGCTGAAAATCGGCATACGTGTACAATTTCAGGCTGTCTTGTTTTACGGCGGGCTCTATCTCTTTCATCATGGCCTGTGCTCGGGTCATCAGGGAGCCGTTTGCCAGGTAATCGTTCACGATCGTACCCAGGTGGGCGAGGTAAATCTTGCGGTAGAGCGGGTTTTTGAGCAATTTGGAAATGAGGGGTCGTTTGACGTTATCAATTTCTGCAAGTGGTTGATATTGAATTAGTTCCTCGTCTTTCATTTCCACAAAACTGAAATTCCTGCGCCAGCCGCCAAAAGACATATTCAGGTCCCAGATCAAAGGATGCGCTACATTAAGCGAGTCGAACCAGAGGTAGTAGTTGTGCGAGAGTGAACCATTGTAACTGTCCAGGTTGACCATCGTGTTGTTCAGCGCGAGCATCCAGAGTGTTTGGTCCACGTCGAGTACCGTCTCGATTTTGTCCGGCGTTTTGTTCAGCACTTTGATCAGGTTGAGCAGCACTTTCCAGGCAGAAGCGTCGTCGACTTCATAAAAAGCGTCGTAGCAGCCCGGGCTGTCGTTCAGGTAGGCGAGTGATGCGTTTTCACCTTTTGGACAACCGCTTTGGCTGCGTACCCTTTGCCAGTTATCGGGGTCGCATTTCACCAGATGCCCTGCGGTAGTGCCGTAGTGCTTTTTGATAAAATTCATATCGATCGACTCGGTATTGATATACAGCCCATATAGTTTTCCATTCATGAACACATTTGAAAAGTTGCACATGGGTGCAGGCATATACTTCCGGGCCATTTCATAGGACAAAGGGTCGCGGATAAAAGCCGGGTCGAGGAAAGCGTTGGAAAGTTTGATGGTGGAATAGCCGTTTTTGAGTTTCTGGGATTTGTTTTTAAAATCCAGTTTTACATTGATCGGCAATTTTTTGGAGGTTTCATTGCGGGAGCGGAAGTAAGAGCTGTTGCCTTTGTAGCGCACGCCGACACTGTCGTATTTTGTACCATTCACAGTGACAGAAGCCAATAAACGGGCTTCAGGATTGACTTTTTTGAGCGAATCCAGTTTAACGTCCCAATTGCGGTAAGGCAAATCTATCCTGACCTCCTGTATACCGGAGCCATAAAACTCCTGTGCGTAACTATTAGAGAGACAAGTAAATAAGGAAAAAATGAAAATGCTAAGGAAACGGAGATTTCTCATGTTGTATATCGGAAACAAAGTGTAAGGAGTGGCGAATTAACGATAAAACCACCGGCCGGCAAAACGCCGTACCGGTGGTTTTTATTATCAATAAGAAATTTCGGGTACCAATCAATGCAGTTTTGAGGCTACAAGCCGGAGGAATTCACCCCTGGTTTCCGCATTTCTGAACTCGCCGGTGAATGCAGAAGTGGTGGTGATGGAATTTTGTTTTTGTACGCCGCGCATCATCATACACATGTGGCGCGCTTCGATGACCACGGCCACACCCAGCGGTTGCAGGGTATCCTGTATCACATCGCGCACTTCCAGTGTCAGGCGTTCCTGTACTTGCAGGCGGCGTGCAAACACATCCACAACGCGTGGGATCTTGCTCAGTCCGACGATATAGCCATTGGGGATATAAGCAATATGCGCTTTGCCGAAAAAAGGCAGCATGTGGTGTTCACAAAGCGAATACACTTCGATATCTTTTACAATGACCATCTCACTGTAATCTTCCTTGAACATAGCGGAACGCAGAATGGCTGCCGCATCCTGCTCGTAACCCTGTGTCAGGAATTGCATGGCTTTGGCCGCGCGTTCGGGGGTTTTGAGCAATCCATCGCGTGAAATATCCTCTCCCAGGCCCTCCAGCATATCGTGGTAGCCCGCTTTGAGTTTTTCGGTCAATGCATCGTTGTAATGATCCGATTTTTTATAAGCCATGTGTTACGACAGGTTTGACAGGAAAAAGTTCCCGTTTATTCGCCGTAATAGTCGGCATAAATGGTTTCTGTCTCCCAAAGTTTGATGGCATGCAACTGACATGGATGCGATTCGAGTGCCTTTGCCAGCCGTTGCCAGATGAGGATAACAAGGTTCTCGGTCGTTGGTTGCATACCTGTTGGAATGAATTCGACATCCAGGTTCAGGTTGCTGTGGTCGAGGTGATCGGTTACCTCCTGCTTGATGATATCGCTCAGCAATTTGACGTCGATGATAAATCCGGTCACCGGATCGGGCCGCCCTTTCACCGTTACGTGCAGGTTGTAATTGTGTCCGTGCCAGTTTTTGTTGGAACATTTACCAAAAACAGCCTGGTTTTTTTCCACCGTCCAGTCGTCTACCCAAAGTTTGTGGGCAGCATTAAAACGCTCAATGCGTGTGATATATACCATTCTTCCTTATAGTTATGAAGAGGGGTTGCGGCATGGGCCGCAACAGCGCCGCAAAATTACGCTGAAAAATGTGTTTGAACTAGAAATTCCAAAACCATTATTCTGCTTCTTACATTTGCGCTATCATGTCGACCACACAACACCAGCGCATCGTCTTCGGTTTAAAAGTTCGCCAGTTCCGCCAGGAAAAAGGCTGGAACTTCGAAGAACTCAGTAAACACTCCGGGATTTCAATTTCATACCTCAATGAAATTGAAAAAGGCAAAAAATACCCGCAACCCGCCAATCAGCAGCGGCTGGCGGATGCATTGGGGGTCACGACGGAATTTTTGTGTTCTCCGGAACTCACCAAACAGTTTGCCCCGCTGGGCGATTTGCTGCAAAGTAATTTTCTCAACGAGTTGCCGCTCGACCTGTTCGGGATAGAACTGCAACAGGTGGTGGAAATCATTGCCCGGGCGCCCGACAGGGTAAATGCCTTTATTTCGGCGCTGCTGGAAATCGCGCGGAATTATTCGCTGCGCGATGAAAATTTCTTTTTCGCCGCACTGCGGGCCTACCAGGAATTGCGCAACAATTATTTTGAAGAAATTGAGGAAGCGGCGGATGCTTTTGTACAAAAAAATAAAATCCCGGAAGATGGCGGTGTGCCTTCCGCTTTGCTCGCGCAATTGCTGCAATCGCAATACGATTACCAGATCGACGAACAAAAACTGGCACAACTGCCCGAATTGCAGAGCCTGCGTTCGGTGTATAACCCGCGTAAAAAACTGTTGCTGCTCAACAACCGCCTGAGCGAGTCACAACGCGCATTTCAATTGGCTAAAGAATTGGGTTTCAATGCGTTGGAGTTAAAAGAACGCCCGCTTACTTCCAGTTTTATTCGGGTCAATTCTTTTGAAGAAACGCTGAACAACTACAAAGCCGCCTATTTCTCTGTTGCCATTCTGATCAACCGCCACGCTTTTGTGCGCGACATCGCCTCCTTTTTCAAACTGGAAAAGTGGAGCCCACAAACGCTGCTGCAACTGATGTCGAAATACCAGGCCAGTCCGGAAGTGTTGTTCCAGCGCTTCAACCTGCTCACCAAGGATTTTAAACTGGAAAAGGTGTTTTTCCTGCGCTTTATCCACGACCTCGACCGCAACGGGTTCGATATGGACAAGGAACTGCACCTGAATCGCCGCCACCAGCCACATGCTTCGGGGCTCAACGAACACTACTGCCGCCGCTGGCTGTCGCTGACCATGCTGCGTGATTTGCAGGCCCAGCAACAGCAGACCGACAACCCCGCACTGATGCTGACCGGCGTGCAACGCGCTTCCTTCCTCGATACTGGTGAAGAATACCTGTGCATTGCTGTCGCCAAACCTGGTTATCCTTCCGTCGGGCGCAATGTGAGTGTCACCCTGGGCGTGTTGCTCGATGCACACGCCAAATGCACCATTCGTTTCTGGGACGATCCTGCCATTCCGCAGGTGACGGTAAATGTGACTTGCCAGCGTTGCGGGCTTCAAAACTGCGCCGAACGCGCGGCGCCGCCCAGTGTGATTGAAAAAAAGGAGGAACGGAGGAGAATGCAGGAATTGCTGGAGCAGTTGACGAACTAGTGCGCCCACTTATCAATTCTTACCACCGCTTTCGGGTAAGTCCCCATTTTATACAAGTTGCGTTCCGGCGTCGTAATCAGGTCCGGCCTATGAATTTTTTCAGGTGGCACCAAAGCCAATTCCGGGCACCACAGGCGCACAAATTCCCCGCGCGGGTCGTAGTTTTTAGCCTGTGTCAGGATATTGAAATACCGGTCTTCGCGTGGGTCGCTACCGACGCCGGCCACGTAGTTCCAGTTGCCCCAGTTGCTGCAAGGGTCATAGTCAAGTAGTTGACTTTCAAAGTATTCCGCGCCCATCTGCCAGTTTACCTTCAGGTCTTTTACCAGGAAAGACGCCGCATTTTGCCGGCCGCGGTTGCTCATAAAACCGGTGGCATTGAGTTCATTCATATTGGCGTCGATGAATGGTACGCCGGTGCGTCCTTCGGCCCAGCACTGGAACATTTCGTGGTTATCGCGCAGGTGTTTGAGGGGTTTGTTTTGCGGGCCGCTTTTCAGAAAAATACGGTTGGTATATTTTTTACCGAGCAAACGGAAATAATCGCGCCAGAGCAATTCAAAAAACAACCAGTAGGTACTTTCATTTCCGCCGCGTTCCTGTTCGTATCGTTTTATTTCGTGGTAAATCAGTTTCGGGGAAAGGCAGCCCTGTGCCAGCCAGGGCGAAAATTTGGAAGAATAGTCGCCGCCGACGAGCCCGTTGCGGGTTTCCTTGTATGTTTTGATTACATCATTCCCCCAGAGGTAATATTGAAGGCGTTGGAGGCCTTCCGTTTCGCCGCCTTTCATTTTCAGCGCGGCGCGTGGGTCCGGCTCGGCAGGCGTTAATCCAAAATCAGTCAGCCCGGGCATTTCTCCTTGGTCTAATCCGCCAGGAAGTGAGGGGAGGGATACCGGGGCCGGAAACGGAAGCCGGACCGGTGTAATATTTTCATTTTCCTTGCGAAACTGGGTAAAAACATCCGGCGTATGGTGCACCGGCATCGGCAGGTCCTGGGTGTGGTACAACATTTTGCCGCGGGTGTACAACAGTTCTACGCCTGCGCTCCAGAGTTTTTTTTCCAGGTAATCCTGCACCAGGACTTCTTCGTGGGTGCGCTCCCGGTTGCACAGTACCCAGGAACATTTCAGTTCTTTGGCCAGGTCGCTCACGATGCACTCCGGTTTACCCATGCGGATCACCAGGTCGCTGCCCAGCCTGCGCAGGCCCTGGCGCAGGTCTTCCACCGATTCCAGGATAAATTGAGCACGAAACTTCCCGGTTTTGGGAAAACCGTATCTGGTGGCGCCTTTAAAAGTGCGCTCATCAAAAACGTATACAGGGATAACTTCTTCCGCCATACGAAGGGCAGTTGTGATGGCCTCGTTATCGTGCAGCCTCAAATCTTGACGAAACCAAACTATGGCGCGGTGCTTCATAAATTGTTATTGGTATGTGCCCTTTAAAACTTTAATTTTGGTGTTTTGTTTGCGTTGCTCCCAGTATTTGTTCAAAAAACACTTGTATGATCCAGTTTAGCAAAATGCCCCGAAAAATTGCGACCAATCAGAAAGCCAGCGAACTGGGCTTTGGCCGCAAAGTAATGACTGATGGCCGCATGATGAATGCGGATGGCTCATTTAATGTAGAAAGAGAAACCATGGGTTTCTGGGACAATACCTACCACCAGCTCATTATTATGCCCTGGGCCGCCTTTTTTCTGCTGTGCTTCTGCTGTTTTATCGTCCTGAATACTGTTTTTGCGACTGCTTATTGTCTCATCGGCATCGAACACCTGAGCGGCGTACAGCCGGGCAGTCTGTTCGATAATTTTGCCAATGCCTATTTTTTCAGCAGCCAGACCCTGACGACGGTGGGATATGGCCATATCAGCCCGCAGGGTTTGACAACGAGTATTCTGGCTTCCGTAGAATCCTTTGCCGGACTGCTTGCTTTTGCGCTGGTTTCGGGTTTGTTGTACGGACGTTTTTCAAGGCCGCGCGCCAAAATTGTTTTTAGTGAGCATATGCTGATCGCCCCTTACAATCAGGGACAAGCCCTGATGTTCCGCATGAGCCATGCCAGTAAAAGTGAATTAATTGAAACGGAAGTGCAGATGATGGTTGCCATCAACCAGCGCGACGAAGCCGGCAACGTACTTCGAAATTATTATCCTTTAGGGCTGGAAATCAACAAGATATCTTTCTTTTCTCTGTCCTGGACGCTGGTGCACCCCCTCGATGAAAAAAGCCCGGTCTTCGGTTTTTCAGAACAAGACCTGGCGGAAGCCAACGCGGAAGTGATGGTGCTGGTGAAAGCAACGGAAGAAACCAATCAGCAAATGGTGCATGCGCGCCGTTCTTATACAACCGAAGAAATGGTGTGGAATGCCCGCTTCGGCCCAATTATCAGCCGGAATAAAAAAGGACAACCGCAGGTGCTGACGCGGCATATTGGAGCGTATGAGGCGGTGGAGTGAGTGTTTTGGTGTTTTAGTGTTTTGGTGTTTTAGAGGTACCTTCCCTTGACATTCGATCTGAATCCTAACCATAGCCAAGATTATGTACACCAAAACACTAAAACACCAAAACACCAAAACACCAAAACACTAAAACACCAACTTCTTCAAATCCTCCGGCGTATCCACCCCAATCGTCTCCATCTCCGTGAACCGCACCGCAATACGAAAGCCGTGTTCCAGCCAGCGCAATTGTTCCAGCGATTCGGCGCGTTCGAGTGGGGTGGGAGAGAGGGCGGTGATGCGTTGAAGGGTTTCCCGCTGAAAGCCGTAGAGCCCGATATGTTTGTAAAAGGTATGTTGGCCCAGCCGGTTCTCCGGCGCTGCGCCGCGCAGAAAGGGAATGGCATAACGGCTGAAATAGAGCGCTTCGCCAGTTTGGGACACAACCACTTTCACGATATTCGGATTGTCCAGCGCTTCCACTTGTTCGATTTTTTTGGCTAAAGTGGCAATACCCGTCTGGGTTTGTTCAATCAAAGTGAGCGCCAGCAGGTCAATTTGTTCGGGCTGTATAAAAGGCTCGTCACCCTGGATATTCAGGATAAAGCGGGCATCCGGATATTGTTCTGCCACTTCTGCACAGCGATCGGTGCCGCTGGGGTGATCGGCACGGGTGAGCATCACTTCGCCGCCGAACATACGCACATGCGCATAAATACGTTGATCATCCGTAGCCACCACAACTTTTTGGAGTTGTTTGGATAAAACAGCCTGTTCATACACCCGTTGAATCATAGTTTTGCCACCGATATCCGCCAGGGGTTTGCCAGGGAAACGGGTGGAAGCGAAACGTGCAGGAATGACACCAAGAATCATATTTTTTGCAGAGAATCGGGTTAAGTAGTGACAGATGCTTTGTCAAGCGTATTTTTGCGCCGTAAACATAACCGCAAAGTTCACCAATTCAGTACTATGAGACGCGTATTGCCCCTTTTTATCGCCCTTTTTCTTGCTTCGCTGGGTACAGGCTTCGGCCAAAGTATGCCCAAAGAGCAAACATCTCCGCTGCTTACGCACAAAGACTCTCTGTTTTTGACCGTTTCGGAAGGAAAAAAATTTTTACAACATCCCGTCAAACCCAAACAAACGTTGTTCTCCCTGGCCAGGTATTACGGGCTGAGCCTGGAAGAACTGTACGAACACAATACACATTTCCGAACAGACCCTACCTTGTACACTGGAACCAGGGTGAAAATACCAGTTCCCAATCGCGCAATCAAGCGGTATAAAAATTCCCAGTTCAAAGCGTCCAAAAATGTTCCGGTCTATTACGTAGTGCAGCCCGGCGACAACCTGTACCAGATTTGCAAACGCAATTTTGATATGCCGGTCGATTCAATTTTGAAACGCAACAAACTGAAAAACAACAACATACGTCCCGGACAACTCTTGCTGGTAGCCTGGATGGGCGTCGACGGGATCCCGGCCGATTGGCGGCCTGTTCGGGTGTTCACCAAAAATGACGCGCTGAAATCCAGGTATGATGAGGAAAAAAAACGCCATAAAGAAGGCATTTCTCAGGGTGTTTGTTTTTGGCAAAAAGACAGCAAGGAAAAGGGCGATCTGTATGCCATGCACCGGGAAGCCGACATTGGCACCATTATGGCCGTCACCAATCCCATGGGTGGCCGTACGGTGTATGCAAAAGTGATCGGCCGTATTCCCAGCGGTTATGAAAGTAATATCGAGGTGATTTTGTCTCCCGAAGCGGCGCGTACGCTGGGCGCCAGAGACCCGCGTTTTTTTGTCAAAGTAAAATTTTTAAAATGAAGCACAAATTTTTTGCCCTCGGGGCATTTATCCTCTTCGCACTTTCTGCCTGCCAACAAAATGGAAAAGGAAGTGGTAACCCGCTCGATGAAACCAATGCCAGTACCCTGGCCGGATTTTGGATTCCCATCGACTTCTGTACGCGTTCCGGTAAGGCAGGATCTGTTTTGAAAGCGATGAATAACAGCAATAAGCCATACGCATACGCCCTGTCGTTCAATGCCTCAAACCCCGATAGCATCACCTGCTACAATGGTTTTGAAACCTGGAAAATGAAAGCGGATTACCGTGACGATACCCTGGAAATCAAAAATGCGCACGGCAATTTGTCCATTTACCTGGTGTATGATCCGAAGGACAACAAAGACCTGACCATGTTTGATGGAACCAGTGGCAATACTAACCTCAACAGGTATATCCTTTCGAAAGCAAAGGTCCTGAACGGTTACGAGGCTTTCCTTACGGCGCTCAACAACAGTATGATGAGCGGAAGTTTTCGATCTGCGGGCAAAGGTGGAGGAGAAGTCCGATTTGGCACCGATGGCACAATCAAAGGCAATAAAGATTTCGACCTGTACCAGTTGTGTACCGGCGGCGATTGCGCTGTTATGAGCGATATGGATGTTATCACGCTGCGCAATTCCAAAAAAGCAGGCTCCGATCAGATGTTCGGGTACGTTTTCAGTACAAAAAAAGATACGCTAACGTTTTATAACCTGATCAATCAAAATCCTGCGGAGAAAGGCAACTACGCAGTAGGTTCCGTCGCGCAGACGTACCTGAAAACAATCGCAAAAAAATAACCATGGCCAGCGCACTGCAAAACCTCTCTTCCTATGACGAAACTACAATGCCGGATGCCAGTGAAATGGCGTTCGGCATCGTAGTGGCCGAATGGAATGCACACATCACCCATGCTCTCTACGAAGGTTGTTACGACACCTTGCTGAAGCACGGCGTGAAACCGGAAAACATCCACACCGCGCAGGTGCCAGGCTCGTTTGAACTACCGGTCGGCGCGCGCATCCTGTATGGAAAACACAAACAACTGGATGCGGTTATTTGCCTGGGCTGCGTGATCAAAGGGGAAACCAGCCACAACGAATACATCAACAACGCCGTAGCGCAAGGGCTGATTAGCCTGAGTATTGCCACCGGCAGCCCGTTCATCTTCGGAGTCCTCACGCCCAACGACGAACAGCAGGCCATCGACCGGGCAGGAGGGCAGCACGGGAATAAAGGCGTGGAGGCAGCAGCGACGGCGATACGTATGGCGGCGCTGAAGAAAAACCCGGATGGGGAGAAAAGAAAGATTGGGTTTTAGTATTGTTGAGGGGTTGGGGGTTGAGATTGTTGAGGGTATCTACTCAATGTTCTCAACCTTTATTATGACTTTTCAAAACACCTGTATTTCCAATTTTTGTCAATCCTGGTGAATGTAGCAGTGTCAAAAGGCAAGTACAATGTGTTTTTGAGGTGTCACCCACTCCTGTGTTGCGGATGACACCTCAAAAACCGGAGTGCTCCTGCAAACTGGCTCATTCGGCAATTCTGCACTATATCTACTTGTATCCCTATCCCGTAGTCTAAGCAATAAAAAAGGAGGATTTGCCCTATTCAATCTATTTCCTATTCCTGCCTGAAAATCCAATAACTCATAACTCATCCCTCATAACTCATCCCTCATATCTCATCCCTCTACTTCTTCTCCATCAAAATCAAATGAAACTCCACCCGCCTGTTTTTCGTCTTGCCGGCGGCCGTTTTGTTGTCGGCTACAGGCCGCGTTTCTCCAAATCCCGCCGATTGCATGCGGCTTTTGTCTATCCCTTTTTTGATCAGGAAATCGAGGCAGGCAAGCGCGCGTTTTTCCGATAGAATCTGGTTGGCTTTGTCATTGCCGGCGCTGTCGGTATGCCCTTCCATGCTCAGGCTATAGTGGGGGTATTTGACCAGAATATTGGCAATATCGGTGAGTATTTTGCTGGATTCCTTTTTCAGAATTGACTTTCCGGTCTGGAATTTGACGGCTTTGACGGCCAGATCCAGTTTTTCGCGGTCTTTCTTTTCCACCACGGGGCAGCCCTTGTTTTCTTTAGACCCTGCGATAGTCGGACAAATATCCAAAGCATCTTCCACCCCGTCGTTATCCGTATCCGGGCAACCTTTAAATTCAACTTTCCCAGGCACGAGCAGGCAGGCATCCAGTTTGTCTTCCACACTATCGCGGTCGGTATCGCGTATCGGGCAACCGTAATAATAATCCAGCGGGCCCGCTTCCAGCGGACAGGCGTCAAACCTGTCTTCAATGCCATCGCCATCTGTATCCGGGCAACCATGGAATTGCAGCAATCCGGCTACCGTGGCGCAGGAATCCTGCCGGTCTTCCAGGCCGTCGCCGTCTGTGTCGGGGCAGCCATAGAATTTCGCCAGGCCCGGGATCGTGGGGCACTGATCGTCTACATCCGGGATGCTGTCGTTGTCGACATCTTTAATCGGGCATCCGCCAAGGGAAACCACGCCATATCGGTGCGGGCATTCGTCGTCGCGGTCGGCAATACCGTCGTGATCGGCATCGGGGCAACCTTGTGTGCGACCAAAACCGGCTATTTCGGGGCATTTGTCCACCTTGTCTGCAATGCCGTCTCCGTCTTTGTCCTTTTTCCCGAGCCTGTAAACCACATTTACGCCGACCAGCCAGTACCAGTCTGGTTTGTCCGGGTTGCCGGATTGGCTGACGCCGTCGAAATAGTCGGAAAATGCGCTGCGAGCGCCTAGTTCCAGGCCGAGCATCCAGCTGCGACTCAGGTCGAGGTTGACACCGGCTCCGAATGCCAGGGTAGGCTCATTTTGTGTTTTACTGCCGATCCGGAGGTCTTCCACGGCTTTAGGCAACAATCCCGATTCTTCCAGGTATGGCTGATCGAACAAGGTGTTGGCTTTAGTGATCACCAGTCCGCCGCCGGCAAAGAGATACGGCGCCAGTGTCGGTTTAAACTTGTTGACATGCGCTATTTGCCGGTACCGGTCCAGTTCATAACTGACGGTATCAGTGCGGCGAAACCTTTTTTTTCCAAAAATATCCCATTCCGCCTGTAAGGAGAGTTCGGTCACTTTGGTTTCAAATGCGTATTTGCGCTGTTGTCGCCAGTCCGGATCGGTATAATCCAGGTCGTTTGCAGCGATTTTTCCGAAAAGAAGATTACCGCGCAAGGCGAGGTTGGGCCACAGGTGTCTTCTGACAAACAACCCGGCGGCAGGTTTTAAACCTTTGGTATTGGCCAACTGGTCGTTGGAAAGATCGCCGTTGTAGCGCATCGTTCCAAGAATCAGCCCCATTTCTGTTGTTTTTTCAAAATATCGCGCAGTGTCAGCGAAATAAAAAGTTTCCTCTTTGGGAAGGAAACTTGCTTTGCCAGAGGGGTTCTGCGCCACTGCCGCCTGGTATACTACGAGTAGCCCGATGACAGGGAGTTTGAGAATATGGCGCATATCGGATTTGTATTGTGTAAAAATGATGAGAAAACGGATTATCGTTCAAAGGCAAAAGTAACATTACCGGTAAGTCATTTATCCTTTTTGGGCAGGAAGAAGGCAAAATCTGTCGCACATCATACATAAAGGTTCTTGAAGGTTTCGTATTCACTAACTTTGTGCTGTTCCAAAAGGAATGTTACACTATGAAATTGACTGTTATTCCAGCCGGTACATTAAAACTTGATGGCGGCGCCATGTTTGGGGTAGTCCCGCGTACCATGTGGTCGAAATTGAACCCGCCTGATGAGCAAAACCTGTGTACCTGGGCCATGCGCACCTTGCTGGTTCAAACGACCAATCGCAATATCCTGATCGATACGGGCATTGGTAACAAGCAGGATGACAAATTTCGTACCCATTTCAAACCGGAAGGCGCTAATCTCCTGTTCGAATCACTGCAAAAAAACGGGATCAGCAGAAATGACATCACCGATGTGTTCCTTACACACCTGCATTTCGACCATTGCGGCGGCGCGCTTTGGAAAAATGCAACAACGGACGAAGTGGAACTTTCATTTCCCAAGGCTACGTACTGGACCAATGAACGCCATTTAAAATGGGCCATGCAGCCCAACGAAAGGGAAAAAGCCTCCTTTTTGAAAGAGAATTTTCTGCCTTTGCTGGAAAAAGACCGGCTCCGTTTTGTGCCGGTGAAACAAAATGTCGAATTTTTGCCCGGTTTCCGCATCCGTTTTTACTACGGCCACACGGAAGCCATGATGGCGCCCCTGCTGCAAACGGAAAACGGCGCCCTGTTGTATTGCGCCGATGCGATGCCCTCCCAATGGCATATCGGAATGCCCTATGTGATGGCTTACGACGTCCGCCCTCTGCAAACGATGAAAGAAAAAGCGCAGATGCTGGACGAGGCCGTGCGCAAAAAACAAGTGCTGTTTTTTGAACATGATCCCGTCGCAGAATGTGGCACCGTACGGCGCGAACCGAACGGACGCATCGTGCTCGACCAGGTCGGCGCCCTTGCCGACTTACTTCATTTTTGAAAAAAAGAGCACCTGTTCTTTTTCCGCATGTTGCATCTTGAGTTTCAACGAATCTTCCGTCAGAAATAAAATTTTTAAGGCGCGCTCCTGCATTGCCGCGCTGGTGGAGTCCCGAAGGAACAGGTAATTCGATGACGTGCGGAAAGCGCCTTTCTCCCGGTAAAATCCGATGGAACGGAATTCGTATACCTGGTTGGGATGTAACACCAGGCCTACGGAATCAAGCGGGACTGCAAGTGCCTGCCCGTCCTGGTAATAGCCCGTCAACCGCCACGACCCTTCCAGTAACCGAGCGTCCGGGGCACAGGAACTGATCGTTATTAAACTGCCCAGAAAAAAAATCCATTTCATGTTTTGTGCGTTTAGAAGGCGCGAAATTAGAGCGTGTTCGGGAATTTTTGGTGGAACATGAAAAAGTGGATTTTTTGGCTGTTTTGCTCGTTTTTTCAGGAGCATAGCGGTGACTACGTGACTGAAAAAACGAGCAAAACAGCCGAAAAAGACGTTTTTCAGGCCCGGCAAAAAATTCCCGATCACGCTCTTAGAAAACCATATTGCTTCCATGGATTTTTTAGCACCTTTGCCGCTGTATAATTCAATGAAACCACACATGCGACCACTTCCGTTATCATGCCTGCTCGGCTGCCTTACCCTCTTTTTTTCCTGTGTAAAACCCAAAATTTACAAAGCCGAACTGGCTGCCCGCAGCGCTGCGGAAGCGCGGGAAAAAGTGCTCTTGCGCGAACTTGGGGGTCGGAAAGAAGAAACCGCAGTCCTGACGAAACAGGTCGGTGAACTCAACCGGACGATCGGAACGCAGGAAAATGAAATCAGCAACCTGCGCACCGAACTATCCAACCGAACACAATCGCTGGGCGCATCCACAAATAAACTGGCTACCGAAAAAGCGGACCTTGAAAAAGAATTGAGCGCGAAAAACATGCTGCTCAGCAAGCGGGAGGAAAGCCTTTCGCGTGTGCGGGAAGGGCAGGCAAAAAGGAAAAAGATCGTTTCTGATATCGACTCGGCTTTGGCCGGCGTTTATGCGCCATTTGCCGAAACTGGTGTTACCATTGTCGCGGAAAATGAAACGGTGTTTTTGACCTTGCCGGATAAGGCGCTTTTTGATGCCAATGGATTGAGTATCAGTACTTCCGGTAAAAATTTATTGATGCCGCTGGCCGAATTTCTGGCCACCCGCCCGAGTCTCGATATCGATGTGGTGGCTTATACCGACAATAGTTTGCCGCCCAAGGAAAAAACCTTGAAGGATACCTGGGACTGGAGCCTGCAACGCGCTACCAACCTGACCCGCCTGCTCATCAGAGAGTTTAATACCAACGCCAATCAATTGACACCGGTCGGCAGGGGCGAGTTTTACCCACTCACATCCAACGAAACGGCGGAAGGTCGGCAGAAAAACCGCCGGACGGTGATTGTGGTGCGGCCGCAGTTGCCTGCTGTGCCGAGTGAATAAAGTCCGAAGTCGACAGTCCTTGAACAAGTCCGAATTTGTTGTTGCGAAGTCGTCAGTCCATTCTATGTTTGCATCCAATTGGATTTGAAGTTGTCTTAGATAATTATGGGAGAGAGGCTTATACGTGTCAGTGGTCGCTACAGACCGTTCGGGATGCTAGTCCCTCCCATTTTTTGGGCTGTTTT
>JADLCC010000422.1 GCA_020847425.1 Saprospiraceae bacterium | reverse complement strand
CCTCGAAAGATTTAGATGAATGCCATGGTCATAAACACCCGGTGATGTGGGATGGTCAAATGGTTAATATTTATCATTACCATTGGACTTATGACTTTCCTTACAATATTGGTTGTTACAAAGGCACGCCACAATAAATAAACCCAGCAATGAAAAACACACATTTCACATCGCCGTTAATAGTAATTTGCCTCCTTCTGGTTTTATCCTCTCCTCCTTTCTTGGTGGGCCTACCCCTCTCTTCCACAAACGCCCCAGCGCCGCGCTCGTGTTTTTTTCAACACCAAGGCGCAACCGTTTACCACAAAGCCTACTGCTCAACTAGACCTGGCCTCCTCGGATACAATATCCAAGGATACAATCAGAAAAAAATCAATAAAAAAACACTGAAAATATCTGAAAAACCATAATCTTGTTGGACGAATAATCCCATTCCAATGCACTTCGATTTTCAATACAGGTACCTTGATCTGTACTTCACCACTGCTACCAACAGTGAAATCATCTTGTAGTTAACGAAAGAAACAACAAAGGCATAGCCAGGCATTTGGCCTCATTGTAAAAAACAACAAACATAAAATATGAACTCATTAAAAGGACCGTGGACAAATCTGATTTTAGCACCTATTTGGTTTTTAATCATTATAGTTTCGGCTTCAATATACTTTAGTGTAAAAGGTGTAAGCGAAACAGACATACCAATCAGAATTTCAGTACACACACCAACAATAATTCTTATTGTTCAAGTTTTATTACTAGTCACTCTTTTGTTCACAACCAGAAAAGATAGTTTCAATACCTTAAAAAGTGGTTGGACAATTGATAACACAAAACTACCAATTGACATTTGTGGTGGAATTATAACAGGAACAATTCTAGCGATACTATATTTTTATATATTTTCACCATTACAGACTTATTTACAGATGAATATTGGTGACTATGTGCCAGCAGGTGAAACTATGACTGTACTTGGCAAACAGACGGTTCCATTTTTTATAGCTAATGTTCTTTTTGCGCCATTTGTTGAAGAGAGTATCTATAGAAACTATACCTTGACAAGATTTTTAGAAAAATACGGTCCGACAAAAAGCATAATTGTTACAGTTACAATGTTTGGATTGCTTCATTGGGTTGGCGGAATATGGTACATACTTATGACCGGTCTTTTTGTAGGGTTACCATTTGCAATAATAGCGACAAAAAGAAAAAATATTATATGGGTTTTTGTAGCTCACTTGACACTTAACTTACTTGAGTTTATTTACATTACGACTAAGTTCGACTTTAGCCCTTTTAAGCAGCTCTTATAGCCATGAGAATCAAATATTTAATCCAATGATTATTCAAACTATGGATGTTGTCTTTAAAATCAGACATTGATAATTTCTGTTTTGGCCAAATCCGGTACACTGATGCGAATCAAGTAGGCAAAGGTGAGGCACCAGGCAAGGCATAAATGGAGATGAAGGTAGATATTGACAATATTTCAGTTAGATCCTTTATGCGGGGATTTGAGGGAATATATTCTTCTCGCTGAGAAGGTAATTTTACCGGAACCTTACAAACACAAAAATATTAATATCAAATCATTAACTAAAAGACGGAAAACCATTAACAAGTTACATATTACAACGATACTATCTTCGCCATAAAAAATAACTCAAATGAAATTAATTATCACAACAATATTACTTTTTGCAATACTTTTTG
Source organism: Saprospiraceae bacterium (assembly GCA_020847425.1). Classification (GTDB taxonomy): domain Bacteria; phylum Bacteroidota; class Bacteroidia; order Chitinophagales; family Saprospiraceae; genus M3007. Next base: position 21,147 of record JADLCC010000422.1, on the reverse strand, counting down.
CAAATGCTCAGACAAACACATTGCGACTAAACCCGAATATTGTTTTACCAAAAGACAGTATTGAAAGCAAATCATTGACAACTTCACTCAACGACTTTTTACTTTCTGCACAAAAACCAAACGAAGAAAATAAATTTGTTTTTGAAAGCGAAAAATTAGAAACTTTTATTCAACTTGATGAAATTAATGGGATTGAAAAAAGTGGGAAATTCAAAGATGAATATTTCTACAAGCCTTATTTGACAAATATTGTATTGTTGAAAGATAACAACTATTTGATACAAGTCTCTTATATAGGAATAAGTGAAAACACAGCATTGTTGAGGGCAAGTTTTGAGTTTATTGCTCATAAGACAACTAACACATTTACGTTTTCATCACCACTTTTTAAAAACACAAAAAATTGGAAAGTTAAAAAAATAGGAAACAATATTTTTCATTATCAAAACATAATCAACAACGAAAAAGTAAAAGAATTTAATAAATTGACTTCATCGTTTGACAATAAACTAAAATCGACAAACAAAATAACAGATTATTACCTTTGTGACAATATAATTGAACTTGAAAAACTAATTGGTGTCGAATACAAATCTGATTACAACGGAAGAATCGAAAGTGTTTTGAGTTCATCATTTGGAGATAGAAACCTAATAGTATTTGGCAACAATAATTCAAGTTTTAACAAATTTGACCCGCACGATTTATTTCACGACAGATTAAGTTTAGTAATTCCACGAAGCAATGTAAACAAACCAGTTGATGAAGGCTGCGCCTATTTGTATGGTGGAAGTTGGGGCTTTACTTGGAAGGAAATTTTCAAAGCATTCAAAGAACAAATTGCAAGTAATAAGAATACAAATTGGTTAGAAATAAAGGAGACACCTGTTTCTTTTAAAACAGGAAATTTTTCAAACCAAGCAGACTATATTGTAAATGCATTATTAGTAAAGAAAATAGAAAAAGAAAAGGGCTTTGCAGGAGTTTGGGAACTTCTTAATGTCGGACCTTTTGTGAAAGGCAATGAAAAATATTATGAGACACTTGAAAAATTGACAGGAATTACAAAAGCAAGTTATAACGACAAAATTTGGGAGCTAATAAACAACGAAAAATAAAACCTTCCACCAATAACGCTTACAACAGACCCACACTACTGGACATTTTGGTTTCACGCAGATGGAAAGCACAGATTTTACGCAGAAAATTTCCGCCTTTCTCGGTGTTCCTGCCCCTCCATATCACTTCCACTTAATCTGGCAAATACGGGGAGAAGTGAATTTGCCAAGTATCCAGCAGCGCATGATGAAATGCTGGGTTTCTGTTTGTAATGATATCTGAAACACCAGGCAAAGCGAAAAAAAATATGACAAACATAAAACTTCCGCTGACAGACATTGAAAAAGCACATTTGAGAAAGAATAAAATCAAAATTGCTAACATTCTTGACTTCGCAACTGACGAATTGGAAGTGTTGTTAAACACTACAACTGAACGAGCAAAAGAAATTTATGCGTTAGCAGAATTTCAAACCGTTCCGTCAGTCGGAATAAAGTTTGCAGAAGACCTTGTTTTCTTAGGTTATTATTCACTCAATGAACTAAAACAAAAAGACGGTGCTAAACTCACAGATGAATACGAACAGAAAAAAGGTTTTTGGATTGACCCTTGCGTTGAAGACCAATTTAGATTAATCGTGAATTTTGCAAACACAAATGACACGAAAAAATCGTGGTGGGACTTTACCGAAGAACGAAAAAAGTTTCGCAATGAAAACGGTTATCCAAAAAGCAGACCTCAAAAAGCGTGGTTTGAAACATTAGGATATGAACGAAAAGTCAATAAAGGCAGCAGATAGACCTTACATTTGCCAGATGAATAGACTATTTTCATCAGTTAATTATCATTATGGATTTGTTCTTGCTGCAATAATCATCATTTGCACATGCTGTAGTCCCACTCAGCAAGCAGAAGAACGTTTTGTGCATGAGCACTTAAGCGCTCAACACGGGTATCCATTTACCTTTGAAAACATGGGAACGACGGAGGAAATGTACGCTCAAACACAAGAATATCTCTTATTCCTGAAACTACACGCTTTACAATTTGAAAGAAGTGCGCTTGATGCTATTTCAGACAGCCTAGCCAACAAATTATTATATGAACTAATCCCTCAGCATCATTTAAAAAAACAGTTAACTGAAATATCCATTGGGTTTTCTACGCCTGCCCTTGCCATTGACTCAACACAATACGTTACCCGATTTTGCAAAATAACTTTTTCCAATACCTATCATTTTGATTTGGCAGGGATTCAAACGATCGAGCACAATAAAATTGATACAAACACCTTTGAAACAATACGCCGCTAAGAGCGTGTTCGGGAATCTTTTCACTTAATACTTTTTAAAAACTCAGGCATGAAAAAGAATCAGATTTTACTAGTAGTGCTGCTCTCTATCGGGTGCGCATTCAACAGTTTTGCCCAGAATGATCTGAAATTTGAAATAAACAAGGTTATCCCATTCATTTCGATCCAGGAAAATAAATTGGATAAAATAAACACACTTACGGATTTGGACAAACGGTACCCCACATCCTGGGTAAAAGAATATATTTCCGTGGAAATTTCAGCCTATAAAAATGGAATCCAAACAAAGGCTTCGGGTATTAGCGACGTCTTGAATCATGAGCAAAAAGAACTGATACGATTGGCTGATCGGAGTAGCGATATTGCTGTAAACGTAACGTATCTACCTGAAAATTCGTTGAAAAACAAAACAGTCCAGCAATACGATTTCAAGGTTACGGTTATGCCTGATAAAAATGCTGTTTATAGCGAAGGCACAGAGCAATTGATTCAATATCTGCAAGAAAACAGCATTGTAAATATTGAAGCAGGAAGTTTTACAGGTTATGATTTGACTGCCATTAAATTTACCATTACCGAACAGGGGCATATTTCGGATATTCAAGTTGTCATGCCATCAAAAGATACAAAAATTGACGAAATGCTGGTTTCGGCTATTTCAAAAATGCCGAGTTGGAAGCCAGCAGCGTTTTCTAACGGTTTAAAAGTCAAACAAAGTTTTGTTTTGACTATTGGCAATATGGAGAACTGCATGGTCAATCTTTTGAATATCCGTCCAATTGAATAAATAAGTACCAAGTTGATGCTGTTTTGATTCATATGCTGTGAACATTTTCGCCGCCGCAGGTTTTCCTACCTTTTTGCCGCAGGTCGGAGACACTGCGGCGGCGCTGCGCTTGGAGTTGGCTGACCACGGGCACACACCGCACCCACGCCCACTAAAGCCTTAATTTTAAAATAGAATGAAAAAAAATCAAATAGTATTGTTTACTGCCATTATGCTGGCCATTGGGTTTGCATGCCGATTGTCTGATGCGTCCATAAAAGATTTTAATAATCAAAGCCCGGCAATGATTTTATGGCTTATATCTCCATTTGTTTTAATGCTTATTTTTAGAGCGATAAATAAAGATTGGGGTTCATTTGGTGTAAAGTTACAATTCAGAAAAAGTTGGCCTTGGTACATTGTTTCATTGTTGTTGTATCCGATTATCATTGGCTTGATATTAATAATTGGCAAAATCACAAAAACTATTGATTTTGTCAATTCATTTTCGGTACTGACCAATGCAGTATTAGTCTCTATTATTCCCTTGTTTATTAAAAATATTTTTGAAGAATTTGTGTGGCGTGGCTATTTGACCCCGCAATTTGATAAAATGGGAATGAGTCGCTTTAAGAACCATTTAATATCGGGGGGTATTTGGGCTTTATGGCACTTGCCTTTTTTAGACTTGATGATCCGCTCCTATTCTCAGTTAAGTTTGTGGGTAGCATTTCCTTTGATGTTTACTGGAATTATCATTACAGGTTTTGTTTACGGAGAAATTAGAATCAGAAGTGCTACAGTTTGGACTGCTGTAATACTACATACAGTTGGAAATAGCATCACAAATCCTTTAATTAGCATGAATATAATTAAGTTAGTTTCAGGAAAGGAATACATAGCCTCGCCAACGATTGACAATTTGGCATATATTTTTTTGATATTCATCGCTGCTAGTATTCTGTTCAGGCTAAATTCTAATATAATTAACGTAAACCCTCCTTATACTGATTACAAAGAAAATAGCAGCGGTTAATTACAAAAGTAATATGATTGGTACAAACACAGATGTTCAAACCCTGCCATCTCCATTCTCATGTCCGCTTCAAAAAAGAAAAAACACATAATAAATACCATATTATTGATATGCTGCGCCAAAATTAGTTGGGCTTGCAGTTGTGGGACAACTTTAATTGATTTGCCAATCAAAGAAATGGGCTGGACACAAACTGAGACCGAAGGAATTTCAAGCATATCAGATGTTATTTTTACTGGAACCCTTATAAACTATCAAAGAATTGTTGAGACCAACCAAAGTTCATTGTATTTTGAAAGTAAAGAATATAAATTTGAACTGACATTTGTATTGATTAAGTCATACAAGGGCGACAAAAATGATACAATAAAAATTAGAACGAACCTTGGCAGCGACCCCTGTGGATTTGGCGCCCCTGTAAATACGGAATGTTTAATATTTGCATCAAAAGGCAACGGAGGGCATTATTATACTTATAGTTCTGCGTGTTGCAAAAGTATTTCAAAGGCGCATGAAGAAAAAAGATACAATAAATATATAAAATTCCTGGAGTCGTTGTCAAACATGATAGATGGCAGTTATATTTTTTACCAATCTCCAAGATATTACAAAGGCGGATACCCTGATACAACTGAAACGATGGAGGCAATCAGATATACCATAAAAAATGGAAAACTTGAAGGAGATTGGATAATAACTGATAGGACAAACAGGGTTTTAGAAAAAGGAAAATATAAGAATGGTCAAAGGCAAGGCACTTGGCTGGTGTATTCTTATATGAAAAGTGATTTAAAAGAAGCAGATGAACAAGTAAGGGTTGAAAGAATTTATTTCCAGAATGGAAAGCCGCAAAAAAGCACTTTGAATATTGAAGATAAAATAATTGTTTGGGAAGACCCTTTTGGATATAAAACAATTAGAAAGCAAAAAATAAGGAAAAAATTCAAATACAATGAAAGTAATTAATAACCATAAAAGAGCGATTCAACAGCCTAAGCGAAAATGAAAAAAATAAACGTTGCGCTCATCGGTTTTGGCCTGTCCGGCCGCTACCTGCAAGCCCCTTTTTTTGAAAAAAGTACCGATTTTCACCTAAAAACGGTAGTGACGAGTCAAAAAGACTTGCATGCCGTGTACCCACATACCGGCCGGGCCAATTCCCTGGCCGAGGTGCTGGCGGATACTTCCATCGATCTGGTGAGCATCTGCTCGCCCAATGAAACGCATTTTGACTATGCCCGGCAATGCCTGCTGGCGGGTAAACACGTGCTGGTGGAAAAGCCCTTTACGGCAACCGCCGCCGAAGCGGAGGAACTGATTGCCCTGGCCCAAAAGCAAGGCAGGCATTTATTCGTCTTCCAGAACCGGCGTTTCGACAGCGATTTTTCAACCGTCCAACAACTGATTGCAGGTGGTGGGCTGGGCGACCTGCTTCGTTATGAAGCGCATTTCAACCGCTTCAAACCGCTCTTGAACCCCAAAAAATGGAAGGAGATACCGGCCGCGTCCAATGGAATCCTGTACGACCTGGGCTCGCACCTGATCGACCAGTGCATCGCCCTGTTTGGCGCCCCACAGTCCGTGCAGGGCGAGACCTACACCCAGCGGGCCGGATCGGATATCGACGATGCATTCGATCTCTGGCTCGACTACGGCGCCATGAAAGCCTATCTTCATGCCAGCCTGATGGTGCGGGAACCCTCGCCCCGTTATGTGCTGCACGGAACGAAGGCTTCCTTCGTCAAATATGGTATCGATCAGCAGGAAGATCAATTAAAAGCAGGCCTGTTGCCGGGTATGCCCGGATTTGGCGCGGAACCCGCCGCCCTTTACGGCACTTTATACACTGAAACAGGCGATGCGCCCCGACAGGAAAAAGTGGAAAGCAGGCAGGGAAACTGGCAAGCGCTGTTTGACAATATGGCTGATGTGATCCTGCGCGGGGCGGCGCCTACTATCCGGATGGAGGAAGTGGTGCAACAACTTCGGGTGATGGAGCAGGTGCGGCGGCAGTACTCCGGAAGCTAGGGAGTGTCTGCCTATTTTTGTGTCGAACTTTCCATTAAAAAAGGTCCAATGCAAGGTAAAATTCAAATACTCCTCATTCTTATTTTTGGCTTTTTACACCCTGGTGAATCGTATGCCCAATGGGAGGCTGTTCCAGGATACGGGCAGGGAAACTTGACCCAGTTGGAAACAGCCGGCCCCGGTCAACTTTTCGCCCTGTTTCAGGGTGGCGGACTATTTCGATCGGATAATTATGGATTGAGCTGGAGCCGGCTTCAGTTGCCAAATAGCGCAACCTTAACGGTCGAATCTTTCGCCCTCACACCAACATACACGCTTTTTGTTGTTGCCAATGCAGGTATCTGGCGCAGCGATAATGGAGGCAATTCATGGGATCCGGTCGTTCCCGGTTTCTCCGGCGATGGTACGGAACGCACGATAGCAGTTGCCGGCGACAGCCTTTTTGTGGCCCGATATGGCAAATTATATCGCGCCGACCTGAACAGTGGTCAACTGAATGAGGTCTATTCCATTGAACCGGATTACAAAATGCGCCTTTTTTCCGATGATTCCGAACTTTGGATCGCCCCTTTACAGGGAAATATCAGGATGACAGCCGATCAGGGCGAGACCTGGATAAATTATCCGCCCGATTTTTATGGAAATGATATTTGTTTTAAAGGCGATACCGTCTGGTCTGTTCCAAATACTGTTCCTAATCAAATAGTACATTTTATTGTTAAAGGAAACCTCTCCAACGTATACAGTCGCACATTGCCCGTCGCCAATTCAACCCCGACGATAACATCTACGTCGACGGACCTTTTTCTGGTTTACCCGGATTTCATCTATCGGTATTTAAGTTCAACTGCTTCCTGGGAAACATCCGGGCAAACGCCGAACGGGCAAGCATTGGGAATGAAATTTCTGGACGGATTTCAATACCTCAATACCGGCGCCGGGCTGATGCGCAAGGCCCCCGGAAGCGACTGGAATTTGTGCAACACGGGGATTCCGAGTGGAAACCCGATTGGTTTTCAGCACTTTGAAAACCATTTATTCGCTTATGGCACATACGCCAATGGAATCCTTCCAACCACAACCCCGTATTGGGTAACGCCACATCAGCTGCCTGCCGCTTTAATTGGAAAAGGCCCCGGCGGCTTTTATGCCTGCCATAACACGGGTCGACTCTGGTTTACGCCAAATAATTTGCAGGAGTGGACGGATATCGGACCCGCGCCGACTGAAATTGCTTACCGAACTTTTGCAGTGCACGACACCCTTTTTGCCATTAGCGGTGACCGGAAAATATTCAGATCACCCGCGCCCGGTCAGGACTGGCAACTGACAGGGGTTGTGCCGGTCGAACAGAGTGGTTTTTACAAAAAGTTGCTCATCCTGGATTCTATGCTGTACGCATACGACACGAACATGAAGTTTTTCAGGCTAAATTCCAAAATAGGACAAATGCTGCAAACGGGGACCGTCCCGGGAAGTTTCAACCAGGATTTCCCAGCTTTTGACGCCTTGCCGCCGGCTATTTTTCTGCGCTCGAACAATCTTTACTACTCGCCAAATGAAGGCCAGACCTGGACCCTTTGGCCGGAAACAGATATTGCCGGTCAATCGCTATTGTTTAAGGATTTTGTAGCCAGCGAAGCCGGCTTTTATGGCCTAAATCAGTTTCCTGCCCAGATATATTTTGCAGAAGAGCCCGGCGATCCGTTCGTTCGGCTCGCGTTCCCACCGATGGATACCCTTTCACAACCCAATTTGAACGCGGTGGTTGCTATCGAATATGTAAACGGTTATTTGTATGCCGTTCAAAGTTCAGGTGCGATATTTCGGCGCAAAGTGGATAAACAGGCTTTACATGCATACAGCGGCCATATTTGGCGGGACAACAATAGCAATGGCCTGATGGATTCAAGCGATGGGCCGGTGAAGGGGTTGACCGTTCAGCGCGGTGGTTTTCGGTTTGCTATTACAGATGATTCAGGTAAATTTACGCTCTACGACGATCTGGATGTGGACACCTTAAAAACGAGATCACCCTGGCCGGGCTGGACCGTACACCCCTCATACCGGATTGATACGCTCCCCTCAGATACACTGGACTTTAGGCTCACACCCCCTTTTTTCAGGAATTATTGTATCGATATGGGGTTATTCAACCTGCTTCGGCCGGGCTTCCCCACCAAACTTTATTTGAATTGGCAAAACCTGGGAGCAGCGGATAATGCCACCATTCGATTTGTATATCCGGGAAATGATGTTGAACTGCTGAGTGTAAGTCCAGCCCCGGATATGATGGTAAACGATACGCTGGTTTGGGAATTGGCAAATATTTTACCTGCCCAGGAAGGCTCCATTATCATTCAATTAAAGACAAACACAAGTACCCCGATAGGGACTCCGATTGCGTTCCTTGCCGAAGTATTACCTGTCATCGGAGATGAAAAGCCGGCAAATAATCGAAGTTTACTGAGTACCGCCGTGGTGGGCTCATTTGATCCTAACGACAAGCAGGTGGAGCCCGCGAATTATACGATAACGGACCTACATGCGGCTACTCCTCTCGAGTATACCATCCGCTTTCAAAATACCGGCAATTATCCTGCTTCATTTGTGGTTATTCGGGATACCATTGCTGAAAACCTCGACCTTGCTTCCTTGCAGATCATGGCGGCAAGTCACCCCTACAGGCTTTCTTTATTAAATGACCGGATACTTGAATTCACATTCGACCCTATCATACTTCCTGATTCCATCTCCAATGAACCGGCAAGTCATGGCTTTATCAAATACAGTATTGTGCCGAATGCTGCAATTCCGATAGGCGCCCGTGCCTATAATACGGCCTATATTTATTTTGATTTTAACACACCTGTTCAAACAAATACCGTTGAAACAACGATTAGTACAGCCTCCAACGTCAATACACCCGGAATTTTCAGGTCTTTAATCATTTCACCTAATCCGGCAAGCGCGATGGTTCGGGTTGAACTACCAGAGAACATGCCGCAGGAGCAAAGCGCTTTAAGCATATTGGATATTTCAGGCCGCCTGGTGCATTCTTTACCTGTGCACAGTAATTCCATTTGGTTATCACTGGAAGGCATACCGAAAGGGACCTATATTATCCAATGGAAAACCCGGAATCATCTTTATACAGGCAAATTATTGCTGCAATAAATCTAAAAATCGATCTCGGTTAACCTGTTACTTTACTTTTTACATGAACATACAAGAACAAATCGACGCGTATATAGCTAGCCAGCCTGAACCAAAACGTAGTGAACTGCAAGCGCTGCACCTGCTCGCGCTTCAAGTGTCGCCAGGATGTAAATTATGGTTCACCGACGGTAAGAACAGTGAAGGTAAAACTGTCGCTAACCCGAATATAGGATATGGATTGTACACCATAAAATATGCGGATGGCACAACCAGGCCGTTTTATCAAATTGGGTTGAGTGCAAACACAACCGGAATTTCTGTCTATATCCTTGGTATCGAGGATAAGACGTACTTAGCCAAAACGTTTGGAACAAAACTCGGGAAGGCAAGCGTGACCGGGTATTGCATCAAGTTCAAAACGCTGAAAGAAATCAACGTGGATATACTTGAAGCGGCAATACGATATGGATTTGAGGCGCAATCTTGATGCGACTTCCTCGCTTACACCCGGTGTTAGTATAATACCCAAGCGTTGTAAAGAAGGAAGAACATATTAAATCATACAACAGAACGCGAAGGCATATCTCCTTGCTGTGAAAAAAACTGGTTGGCTTCAAATGGGTGATCGACTCTCCCGTCTCGGCAGGCATGGTGTTCTCGCCCTTCAGTTACTCCTACGCCTCACATGGTGTAGGATACCTACGGTAAATCCATATAAGACGAAAAATCATTTTGTCCATCCTATCACTTTTGGTAAATAGCCAGGCTTCCCATGCTCAACATAAATAGGAATGCCTTTTACTTCGCTTTCATCTGAAAGCGCAATATATATGTCGTTATCACCTGAATAAGCTACGTATTTCCCGTCAGGTGAATATAAAAAGGTACTTTTAAATTTGGAGACTTTTTTATCTGTACCGTCTGGTTTGCACGAATATATTTTGTAATTTCCATTTGAGTGCTCTGAAAAATATACCCTACTGCCATCGCGTGACCAACATAGCAGAGTATTGAGAGCGGTATTATCCTGGCTAAGGTTTATTTTCTTACTACCATCAGAATGAACTACATATACTTCGCCTTCAATTTTTGGCGAACTAGTATATGTATGAAAAGCAATGCTTTTTCCGTCAGGTGACCATTGAAATACAAATTCATCTTCATCCGGGGTATTCGTTATGTTTCTGTAGACTGTATTTAGGGCATACGAAGGCGTTGTATAAACATCTCGAAGTAATTTAAAATAAGGCGTTGTATCCTCAGGAGTTGTTGTAAATCCCCTCACAAATCCTGTAAAAACATCATCTGGGGACCAAATTACATGAGAATGATGCGTTCTTGTTTCTATGCCGGTGTTTCTTACCTGGCTGGTTGCAACTTCTATATAATATATGAAGTCTCCGGCTACACAAATCATTTTACTGTCATGCGACCATTGATAAGGCCTGCCTACAAAACCGGTTAATTTTTTCAAGTCCGATCCATCAGGTTTGCATATAAAAAGACCTTCCTCATTGCCTTGAATACCATAAAAACTAATCAATTTTCCATCAGGCGACCATTGTTCGTGAAATCCGTGAGCCAGGAATTTTTGGGTAGCCTTCGGGCCCGAAATATCCATGATATATAAATTGCATAAACCCGGATCCGGATAGGACTTTTGCTCAACTAAACAATATGCCACATCTGTAGTCGTAGAATACAATAGTTTATTCTTGTCAGGCGACTGCTGGATCGTCATTCCAAGGCTATATGCTGTATAGCATTCCTGAAAAGCAAGAGTTGGAAATGTAAATATTTCTGTTGGAACGCCTTCTTCTAAACGATAAAGCGACAACACGGGTGAATCTTTCGCCCCCGCTAATACCAATACATTGGCTTGAGGGATAATTTCGTAAACCGGCTTAGTGCATTTGTCAGATTGAGTGAGTGACATCATAAAAAATGAACTTAATGTCATAAAAATCAACTTGCTTTTCATAATACACATCGTTAATTGCATGAATAGTAATATTGGATTCATGACAAAATTAACATGATAAGCAAGCAGTTAGCAATTAAAAAGCATTAACATATATCACTATATACTATGATATGTATCATGAGAACGCCTGGTCTTTTTGCCCCACATGCGGCGCCTCAGCATATCATATGTATGCTGTTTTTCCTGGAAATTCACCTACAATTGTTCCAAAACATCCCGGTATCCCCTGCCAACGGGAATAGACACGCCATTGAGTTCAACCGTTTCGCTGGTGTATGATTCGATCCTGTTGATGGACACGATAAACGAGCGGTGAATCCGTTTGAACAGATGGGCAGGCAGACATTCTTCTATTTCATACGTGCTCATTTTTGAAACGTACTCTTTTCCCGTAGTAACGATTTTAATGTATTCCCGCTGGCTTTCGATGTACACAATATCCGGGAATAATATTTTCACCTTCTTTTTTTGCACATTCAGAAAAACATAATCTTTTTCCTCCTTGTCGTTTGTTTTCTGTTGCTCCACTTGTGCAGTTTTGACCTTATTGACTGCTATTAAAAAACGTTCAAAATCAAACGGTTTTAAGAGGTAATCGGTCACGTTTAAATTAAAACCCTCCACTGCATATTGATGATAAGCCGTGGTAATAATGACCGCAGGAGAAAGTATCAGTGTTTTTAAAAATGCCATTCCTTTTAATTTGGGCAGGTGAATATCCAAAAACATAAGGTCTACACTATGCTGCCGCAGGTGGTCCGTTGCCAGAATTGCGTCTTTAAACGTTCCCGTTAATTCCAGGAACGGCACTTCAGAAATATAGTCCGATAACACCTTTACCGCTAATGGTTCATCCTCGATGATGATGCACTTGATGTCAGGCATGGCTTGCAAGATTAATTTTTAAGGTAGCGGTAAACACCGATTCGCCTTGCTGAACAGACAAACTGTAATCTGTGTAAAGTAATTCCAATTGGCGTCTCAGGTTGGACAGCCCGATATTTTCCCTTACGTTCCCCTCCCCGGGAAAGTCTTCCGTGGAATTTTTCACTTCAAAAGTCAGGCGGCGGTTTTGGATGGACAGGTGAATATCGACAAACGGCTGGTGCCGCGTTTCAGAGACGCCGTGTTTGAACGCATTTTCTACCAGAGGAATCAGCAACAGTGGCGGCAATGCCTGTCGCATATCTTCAATATCATAGTTGAAATTGACCCGCAACGAATCATCGTACCGCAATCGCTCCAGGGCAAGGTAATCGTTCATGATTTTCAGTTCCTGCTCTATCGCTATGTACGCGCCGCCGGTTTCGTACAACATAAAACGCAGTATTTTCGACAGCCGTAAAATGGACTCCGGCGCCAGGTCGGATTTATCTCTGGACAGTGAATAGATATTGTTCAACGTGTTGAATAAAAAATGCGGGTTGGTTTGGGATTTCAGGTAGTTCAGTTCCGCTTCTTGTTTTTCAATGCGCAGTTGCTGTGCTGCTTCTTTTAATTTTCTGTAATCATAAAAATGCAGGAAAATTCCAAAAAAAATGACGGAGACGAAGCTGTATGGAAATTGATAGGTTTCCTCTTTGTCCAGGGTAGGATCGGCTTTAAAATCAGTATAAATATGCACAAGTATACCAATTGATCGCCAGACATACAAGACGGCAGAATACAATAACGCATGAGCCATTAATAGAAAAGGCGCCGTAAATATCCTTTTCCACCTTGGTTTAATATAAGGCAGGGTATATTCCAGGAATACAAAGTTGTTGATAACCAGAAAACCGATCAACCAGAAATTATTCGCCACTCTCTGGGGAAACGTGTCCGAATGCATGACCAGATCGACAAACAGCCATAATATTAAATAAGCCCCTCCCAGCCGGATGTACAATTTGAACCGCTCTTTATCAACTGCTAATTCCATTCCTGATTTTATTTTATCGAGTGGCAAACATGAGTCATCCCGAATTTTGGCACGAAAAGACTGCGAAGCAGTCAAATCTATGTGCTCTATTTGCCGAGCGCGACATTTTTTCAACCACATAGGCACATAGAAAACATAGTTAAGAGTACTCTACGCTATGTTTTCTATGTGCCTATGTGGTTAAATTACTCTACGGGTGTTGTAGAGCACATAGATTTGACTGCTTCGCAGTCTTTTCGTGCCAAAATTCGGGATGACTCATGTTTCTCGTAGCAACTGCTATAATTGTGAAGATTGACGCAATGCTGTTGTTTGTTTACGATAACCCACCGTTTATTGACGCCTGCTTTCCTTGCTTTTTGTAATGGGATATTCTTGCACAAAAATACTCATTATATGAAGAAGAAAGTAAGCATCCTCGCAGCCGTACTATTTATGGCTGCCCACCTTCAGGCGCAGATCGAACCTGCTGCCGGCAATTGGAAAACATGGTTCATCACATCTGGCAAGGCCTGGAGACTGCCTCCCCCACCCTCTTACAAGAAAGAAATCGCTCAGGTGCTTTCCCGGCAACGAGACCTGGATTCCGCCGGTCGACAACAGATATTGTTCTGGAACACTGGCGCGCCAGGATACCGATGGCAGGATATGATGTCGAAATTATGGATGAAAGACGCCGGAACGCATGGCACTCTGGCGTACATGTTGCTCAATGTAGGCATCTACGACGCCACGATTGCTGCCTGGGATACCAAGTATGCTCATAAACGTCCGAGACCCTTTCAGGCTGATAGCAGGATTAAAATAATGGTGCCGGAGCCGGGCAGCCCTTCTTACCCTTGCGAACATTCTGTCGCGGCAGGCGTAGCGGCAACAGTGATTGCACATTTCTACCCTGCACTGGCAGATTCCGTTCAGCGTATGGCAGAGGAACTCATGGCGTCGCGGATTGCTGCGGGCGCCGCTTTTCCGGGCGACACCCGTGCGGGTTTTGACCTGGGCAAAAGAATCGCTGAACAGGAGATTGAACGCACCAAAAACTATTCGCCGCAAAAGGCTTGGGATGGAAAGATACCGGAAGGTCCTGCATTCTGGAAAGGGAAAAAACCGATGTTTCCGCAGGCGCGCTTCCATAAAACTGTGGTGTTGGACAGCAGCAGCCAGTTTCGCCCCGGGCCGCCGCCCGACTTTGCAAAAGACATGGAAGAACTTAAAAATTTCAAACCTACGTTTAGCTCCGTGGCCAATGCCTTTCATTATGGCAGCCAGTCGGAGGATGTACTCAGTCAGAAGATATTTGAGTACAACCTCCACCTGAATCCGCCCCGCGCGGCGCGTATGTATGCCATCGAATCCATTGGAGTGTATGACGGTTTTACGGCCTGCTGGGATGCTAAATTCACCTACTGGGGTATTCGTCCGGATCAGTACGATACTACTTTCCAGCCCGTTCTGTTTCACACCCCGCCATTTCCCGGCTATCCGTCGGGGCATGCCATGCTAGCCGCCGTGTCGGCCGAAATATGTTCATATTTCTTCCCGGCAGACAAAGCATATTTCCAGCAAAGAGCCAAAGACCTGGCAGAATCCCGCTTTCACGGGGGCATACATTTCCGCACCGACAATGAAGTTGCTTTGGATATGGGCAAAAAGGTAGGCGCTCTGATCGTACAAAAAACAAAAACGGATGGCGCCGATATGGTGATGCCGCCGGAAAAACGGAAAGCGGCGCATTAGCGATTCCAGGATCCGGTGAACTGATTACAAAAAGAGATGAAAAAATTATACATTCGAGCCTTAGAACAAACAATCACCTCTTTTTTTCAACCACTAAATACATTTGAAACATGAAAATTCTCCTTCGTTCGTTTCTCGCCCTGATGGTCATGCTTCCCTTCGGCTTGATGGCCCAAAGCCCCGTTGGCGCCTGGAAAATGTCCGTTCCCGATGAAAACGGAAAAATGACACCCCTTACAGTGACTATATCTGCGGATGGCACATACGCTGTTGATTTCGGCGCCGACGGTAAAGTCGAAACCAAGGGAAAATATACCCTGGATGGCGGGAAAATGACCATCCAGGATACGGAGGGCAGCGACTGTACTGAACAAGGTGTGTACACTCTTAAGGTCGATGGCGACACCCTGACCATGACCCGTGTGAGCGACGGCTGTACTAACCGTGGCGGACCTGAAGGTGTCATGTCGATGCAACGGGGTTGAGCGGCTAAACTGTTACCGCCACACTACCTTCCCATTTCCCACCATATTCCCTTTCCTGTCCTCCGCGCGCAACCAGTACACGCCGGAGGGCAGGTTTTCTCTGTCCAGTCTGTATTGCGTTGCTCGCACACGAATACTGCGCACCGGACGGCCCAGCGCATCCCATAGCGTAAGCCGCTCCACGCCTTCCGGCAGTTGCAGCAAGGTTTCGTACAAAGCCGGATTGGGTTGCACACCGATGGTAGGAGTCGTTTCCTCACCCCATGCATCCTGCACAGCAGTGATGTAGTCGATACCCACCGTGTGCAGCGTCTGGTTGGTGATGACCGGTTCGTTAAAATCGAAGTAAATGGCCGCCGAATTGAGGATCTGGGTCTCCAGGGGCACGCCGGCGCGCTGGCCGATCTGGAAACTTACAAAACCCTGCGATCCGGAGAGGTTGACGTTGCTGTCCGGCAGCATGATGTTGTCGAATTTAAATGAAAGCACACCGCTGCTGCTCAGGCTCCAGGTGTACGGGTGCGAAGCCGCTCCGGCCCGCAAGGTGCCCGGATCGAGCCAGGGCGACAAGGTATCCCTGACCTGCACCGTAAATGCCGTATCGGTACCCGTATTCTGGAACCGGATCAGGTATTCCAGTTGCTGACCGGGCCGGATGCGGTGGTCGCTTCCGTAGCCCAGCGGGAAGCCCTGTTTGTCGTTCGGGTCGTAAGCGCCGACATTTTCGGCACAGACGCGGTCTATAGATGGTTCCCAGCCGTTTACACTGAAACGGTTGACATACCCCAGGCTCTGGTATCCGCCACAGCCTTCCAGGAAAGCAAGCGCCACATTGGAAAACGGATGGCCTGGCTCCTGTTGTGATTCGATGCGCCAGGTTCGGCCGTTGGCCGCATAATCCAGGGTAATGGATTCAGCGATATCGTACTGTTTTTGTCCTTGCAGCAGCACCACATCGTCTTCAATAATGATGTAATTCAGTGTGGTAGAGGGATTTGTACCGACGTTGTGCAGTTTCAATTGCACAAGACTGTCCTGACAAACGGCTTTGGCTTCAATGGTTGCGCCCGACCAGGAGGGCACGAGGTTACACAGGGTGTCTGGAAATCCGTGGGCAGTAATGCAATGCGTCTGACCGAGCACCGTAGAGTCGCATGCGACATGAACGGTAAAGTAAAATTGCCCGCAATCGCCCCAGGCCACATCGCCCAACAGGAAGCGGTAGAAGTTGCCCCCCAACGCCTCATAAGGCTGCTGGGAGCCCACAAAACTCAGTTGAGGATCCAGCAAAACTTCCACCCAGGCGCTGTCGGCAGATTGGGTACCGGCATTGCAGTAAGCCACATACACCGGATTGTCGAAACAGCGGCGCAGGAGCGGAATTTCCACATCGACGGTCATCAGCGGGCATTCGGAGGCCGCTATGGCAACGAAGTCAGGAACGATCACCGTTTGAGCGCTGTCCAGTTGAACCACTTGCAAGCTATCGCACATGCGCCACCAGAGGCTTTGCGGCACGCGGGCATGCAACTCGTATGTGCCGGCATCTGTAAAAACGGAGTAGAGACCCGACGGAGCGGTGCTGACCACAAATTGCTGCGGCCCGCTTATTTCTACTATCCAGTTTTTAAGGGGCTCCTGCGCATCCGGCGTGCTGCATTCGCCGTCGGCATCCCGGAATACATGCCCGCGAATGTACCCGCCGATCTGGGTGCTTTGACTGGTTCTGTAAATCGGACCGCTGGCAGGAACGACATATAAATGACCCGAAGGCGATATTTCCAGTCCAAACAGGATACTGGCACTTTCGGTGAAGGGCGGCAGGAAATACCAGGATTGCCCGGCGTCTACTGATGTAAAAATATTGTGATTCTGTCCGGCAGGCGTGAAGATATGACCGAGTGTATTTACCGCTAACGGACCATTGGAGTACACATCCGGAACAACTTCATAGGTCCAGTTTTCACCCAGATCGCTCGAGCGGGCCAACCTCAGGCTCTGGCCGCTGAAACCGAGCAGATACAGGTCTCCCTGTGAATTTATCACCATGTCGAACAGGCTGGAGGTTGGGAGAATACCCGTTACTGCAACGGGTTCCCAGGTGGTGCCGCCATCCGTGCTGCGGCGCAGTTGATTGTCGTATTCATCGGGGAGAGAAGCCGCTATGGCGAAAAGTGTTCCATTCGGGTGTTGTTCCAGTTTTTGCAGGCTTTCACCAGGGAAAAGACTTTGCCAGGAGAGTCCGAAATCGACGGACATCAGAACGCCCGAAGGATCGGTGGCGAACAGTCGCCCGCCTTTCCCGGCAAAAATATGACCTCGGTACAACGAATTGGGCGGGGTGATGTCCACAAAGTGCTGTCCTGCGTCGACAGTACGCCAGGCCTTCGTGCCAAACGACACAGCAAAACTATCGGCATTCAGCGCGGCTATCGGATGGGTATTGTACACATACTGAGCGGTGGTGTCGGTCACCAGACGCGACCAGGTATCACCGGCATCGGCACTGCGCCAGAGGCCGTTGGGCGTAAGGGCTAACTGTAGCGAGTCGTCCAGCAATTCAAGTTGTTTGGTAACAGCCAGTTGCATGCCGTATGCCGAAAAAGTCCAGGAGGCGCCGCCATCGGAGGAACGGAAAGCAGAGCCTTTGAACGCTCCGATCAGGTGGCCATTGGGCAGGGCTGCATTGCTGAAAAAAGTGGTGACTTGTTCCGGGCTGTAGGACTGCCTTTCCCAGTGTTGGCCCTGGTCGTCGGAAAAATAAATGTGTTTGGTTGTCGCCAGCAGCAAACGGCCGCTGGGCAATCCGACAACGGAATTCGGAAATTCATCGTCCTCCAGGTCTATTACCGAAGAGGTCCACAGCAGCCCCCAATTGGTCGACCAGTAGATCAAAGTTGGATTTCCGGATATTTCGCTGTTAAGCCTGAACAGGGTACCCGACGGAACCATTTTCACCTCGGCATACAATGCTGCCCCCCAGAAGCCGCCGGTATACCAGATTTGGCCGTCGTTCAAAGAATACATCAGGGAGCCGTCCTGGCCAGTAAGCAAAATTTTGCCGTTTTCCCCAAAGGACATGTAGGCGATGTATGGAGATAATGTGATTTCCAGCGAGGCTACATTTTGCCAATTGATCCCGCCGTCTGTTGATCGATAGAGTTTGTTTTCATAATCGTAACCGATCAATGCGGAAGAGGGCGTTTCCCATATCTGGAGTAATGGAATATCCGCATTGCGCAACTCCCAGGTAGCGCCGTCATCGACCGAGCGGTACAACTGGCGTTTCCATTGGATCCCGAATTGTTTCAATGCTATGGAATAAAACGTACCGGAAAGCCCGATGTGTCTTTCTTCGTTGTAGGCCTCCGGGTCGGCGGGCTGCACATTGATCTGCGACCAGTGTTCGCCGAAATCTTCAGAGCGGTAATAAAAGCCCTGGGAATGCAGAGCATATGTAACGTTGCCGCTAGTTGGAATAATGTTTACGTTGCCGCCGTAAGGCCCAACGGCTGCTTCCCAGTAAGCGTTTTGAGCGGTTAACAGCGTGGATGCGAAGCACAGAAAGTAGTAAAGGATGGAAAGTCTTTTCATGATGTGGCTTTTATTTACTGGTCAAAGGTCGTGCAACGCCATCAGCGCAGGAAATACAAAAAACGGAATTTATCGGGAAAACAAAATTCTAATACATTGATTAAAAACAATTTACAATAATTTTTATCTCAATTTACCTTTACGGATAGCCATACAGTTTTACTGTATGGTGATCAAAATCATTGGTTTATTTCCCTGAAACTACCCACTTTTAAGTGAAATAAGTGCCGATTCTTATAAAAACAAACACGATCAAACATGCGCAGACTATTGTTACTCCACTTCCTGATTGGCCTGTTCGGCTGGTTCCCTTCTTTATCCGCCCAATGCGACCTCGAACTTACGATGACTGTTTCGAACAGTTTTCCTGCCATCTACAACAATGTAGATTATGTGCTCAACTTGCACAACAACGGCCCTGAAACAGCCACCAACATTACGGTCAGGGCGCCGCACAGCCTGCTCAGCAGCGCGAACGGCCTGGTGTATACTGGCAACAGCGCCACTGCGGGTAGTTACGACAACATCACCCTGACCTGGTCTATCCCTGCTCTGGCAACCGGCAGTACTGCAACGCTGACGCTCACACTGTTTACCATGCAAACGGGCCTGCCACCGGTATATGCGCAGGTCAGCGGCGCTTCGCCCGGCGATTCGGACTCTCAACCAAACAACGGCGCCTCGCCCGTGGCAGCAGAAGACGATGAAGCCCTGGTAGATGTGAGCGCCACGCAGCCTTGCAACGTCAGCCTGTCCTTTGTGGATGTGGTTTGTGTACCCGCTTCGCCGAGCGGTCCGCCGGAAGATTATTACCAGTACAAGGTGTTGGCAACGACTACCGATCCGGACGTGGAATTCATTGAAATTGCACAAAACGCCAATTTCCTTGGCAAATACTTCGTCGAACCCGGTGTTCCCTTTGCACCGCCTTTTTCAACAGGATTTTTCAGTCAGGCGTCCGTCAGCACCCCGTACTGGGCGAAGCCGATCAATAATCCCGGATGCGTAGTAAAGGATACCTCTTCCGCTCCACCCGGCTGCGGTGTGCCCCTTCCGCCCGGCAACTGCAACCTGTATTTTTATTTCAATGATGTTTTTTGCCACGATGGCGGTTACGGCTTTTCCATCACGGCCCAAAATTTCGGGGAACCGCTGAACGGCGGCTATACCGTTTATATCAACGATATACTCTACGGATCCTACTTTACTTATGGCGAACGGTATAATTTTGGTTTGTTCGGACCACTAACTTTACCGGCGCCAGGCGTGGGCGATCTGGTACGCATAGTGTCGAATCTCGACCCCACATGCAGCAGCGAAAGCCTCGTTTATCCCGAAAACTATTGTAACCTGCCCCCCAATACGTTTTGCAACCAAAGGTCAGTGTTCCCCTGGCACGAATGGATCAGCCGGGTACAGTTTGACGGCATCGATCAGGAGAGCGGCAAATCTACTTCTTCGGATTTCCGGTTGAACGGTTACACACCTGGCGGCGGTCCGGGGTATGCGACGGTACATGCCGGGCAGTCGGTACCACTTTCTATCACGGTTAATTATAGTTACATAGCCTATGCCGAAAGCGTACGGGTCTGGCTGGATAAAAACCATGATGGGATTTTTGATTACCCGACCGATTTGATTTTTGAAGGCCAGATGCCTTCTGCAACAAACGGGTCGAATGCATCCTCTACCCTGCAAGCCGATGTACTGATTCCCGCAGATGCTGTTACCGGCGCTACTTCCCTGAAAGTTGCCCTCCAGCGCGGCAGTTATCCGTCAGCCTGCGACGCCATTCCATTTGGAGAAGTAGAGTATTATTCTGTAAAAATCCTCGATGGACAAGCCTCAAGCATGCCCTGCGATGCAGCGACATTCAGTGTGCTCGGCGTGGATTGTTACGATCCCGGCACGCCGGATGGTACGGGCGATGATTTGTACTACATCCGTTACCGCGTGGATCTACCGGGCTCCGAAGGCCTGACTGTCCAGGCATCCGGCAACTGGATCGACGCACAAGGCAACTTTTTATTCCCGCAGCAGGACATTCAGCCTTTTTATTCCAGGGG
>JADLCC010000421.1 GCA_020847425.1 Saprospiraceae bacterium | reverse complement strand
TACAAAATAAACACTGGGCAAAGCACCACTCACGATTCACGACTCACGATTCACAACTCACGTCTCTCACTTCTAATTTGTGGAGTACAGTCCCACCACATTCCCCTCACTATCCGTAAAAAAAGCGAACTGCCCCATATCGGGCCCGATTTCCGTTTTGGGAAATACCACCTGTCCGCCGGCGCCCGGGATGCGGCCCAGCACCGTATTGAGGTCATTGCCGCAGTCGAGGTACACTTTTGGGCCGCTGGCGCCGGCGGGTACGTACCCATCGCCGTGGCAGATAGCGCCGCCGATCCCGCCTTCTTCGCGGTTGTGGAGCAGAATTCCCATTCGAATGCCGGTCATATCCATTTCAGGCATTTCAAAATCGAAGATCGTTTCGTAGAATTTTTTGGCTCGTTCGAAATCGCTGACCGGAATTTCAAACCAGGCAATGGCGTTTTTAGTTGTTTCCATAGCTTAAATATCAGTTTGGTGAAGAATAAAATGCTGACGTTTCTGCTGTTTCCGTGTTTCAGACCGCCAAGGTAAACATTCTGTGTTTTATTCAAAACAAAATGTTTATTTTTATCTACACTACTTTTTTTACTTTTGCCGAAGTCCAACATTTTTAACGCTCAACATTCATTCATTCTATTTTCAGATGCAACGAGAAATCCACAACTGGTTTAGCCCGCGGCTAAACAAAAACATGGAAATCGCCATGTACGGCCACTTCGGGTTCAGTTTGTTACTGCTCCCGACTGCCGCTGCCGACTACCTTGAATATGAGCGTTTTCAACTCATTTCGGTACTGGAACCGCTGATCAATAGCGGTAAAGTCAAAGTGTTCAGCATCAACAGCATCAATTCGGAGGCCTGGCTGAACAACCGGATGCACCCGCGCCACAAAGCGATCAGGCACCAGCAGTTCAATGCCTATGTCGAAAACGAGGTGGTGCCGTTTATCAAAATGCACACCAGCGACGATACGCCGATCATTACGAGCGGCGCATCTCTCGGCGCTTTACACGCCGCGAACATGTTCTTTCGCCGGCCCGACCTGTTTGCAGGCACCATTGCCATGTCCGGCCTGTACGACCTGACTTCTTATACCAAGGGTTATTTTGACGAAGACGTGTACTTCAACTCGCCCTGCCACTACCTGCCCAACTTGACCGACCACAATGTGCTGGAACGACTGCGGGCCAGCGGCCATATCCATATCATGACGGGCTCGGGCGACTATGAAGATCCGGAAGGTTCACGCCGGCTGGCGGGTATCCTCGCCGGCAAAGGTGTGGGCTGCGACCTCGATATCTGGGGCGGCGATATGCGCCACGACTGGCCAACCTGGCGGGCGATGCTGCCGTATGTGCTGGACAAGAAATTTTGAAGATTGTTGAGATTGTTGAGGGGTTGAGGGTGGTAACTCAGGCATTTAGTTACAACCCTCAACAATCTCAACATCTCAACCCTCAACAACTTAAAGCGCGTCAAGATTACTTTGGAGGATTATTCTTCTGGCGTTTATGCTTTTCTAATTGAGAGAGACGAAGTGCGTTTATTTTTCGGGATATTTCCTCAATGAGTGGACGAATATCTGCTAAGTCAGATTGATGGATATATTTCAAGTCAACAGCAGTGATCAAAAGATTCAATACTTCTACCAGACTGCCATAGGCAATTTCAGAAAACCGGGCCTGTTCTTTTCCTTTTGTCCTTGCGCTGCCTTCTGCAAGATTGCATGTTACAGAGAGACTAGCCCGGCGAACCTGTGAAGTCATGCCGAATTTTTCATCATTAGGCAACTGCAATGAAAGGTGATAAACTTGTTTGTTCAACTCCCTTCCTCGTTGCCAAACTTCCAGTTTTTCAAAAGTGTAAGCGTGCATAACATGTATGATTAAGTGAAATAATAACCCAAAAATACAATCCTCACAACAATCTCCATTCACTGCTCAACAGATTGTTGAGCGGTTGAGAGGTTGAGATTGTTGAGGGTGGTAACTAAATACTTGAGTTACCACCCTCAACAACCTCAACCCCTCAACAATCTCAACTCTCAACAATTATTGAAGCACCTCCTCTCCACCCTTTTGATCCTCAACACCTTGTATGCTCACGCCGGCCAGGTAGACACTGTGGAGATTTTCAGTGTTGCCATGCAAAAACCGGTCAGGTGCCTGGTTATCAGGCCGGAAAACTACCATTTCACTGGCGAACGCTACCCGGTGTTGTACCTGCTGCACGGCTGGAGCGGCAATTACGCCGGCTGGCTCGGCGATGCCCCGCAATTGCGCGAACACGCCGACCGCTACCGGATGCTGATCGTCTGCCCCGACGGCGGCTACGACAGCTGGTACATCGACAGTCCGGTCGACTCGACGGTGCGGTATGAAACGCATATCGCTTCGGAAGTAGTGCAGTATGTGGACTACTACTACTATACCCGGCAGGAACCGGGCGGGCGAGCCATTGCCGGGCTTAGTATGGGCGGACACGGAGCGCTTTCACTGGCCATCCGGCACCCGGAAGTGTTCGGCGCGGCAGGAAGTATGGCCGGCGGCGTGGATCTGCGGCCCTGGAAAAAGAACAACTGGGACCTGGAAGGGGTGCTGGGCAATCCGCTGCTGTACCCGGAGAACTGGGAACAGTATTCCGTGGTAAATCTCGTCAGCCGCCTGCAAAAAAGCAAACAGCAACTCATTATAGACTGCGGCGACGGCGATTTTTTTATAGAAGGCAACCGCCTGCTGCACCAGTTATTGCTGGCGATGAAGTATCCGCATGAGTACACGGAGCGCCCGGGCGAACACAACGATGATTACTGGGGTCGGGCCGTGGACTTTCAGGTGCTGTTTTTTGATAGTTTTTTTTCGGGGGAGTGATGTACCGGCTGCTTTAGTTGCCGGTACATCACTCTCCAAACTTCCTCAAAAACGACCCCAATTTCCCCTGCAACGCTTCCGCCCGTTTTTGATACGCATGGTTCGGGTTACCGGCAATGCGGTTCAGCAGGTTTTGAAAATCTGCGTTATCCGTTTGTCCGGCCGCCAGGTAAACGAGCAGCAGGTTCCATTCCGCTTTTTCCTGAAATTTGGCTTCATTGCGCTGTATGGATGCCTGAAAAGCCGCAATAGCCAGGTCGTAATGCTTCAATTGACCGGCCGTGTGGCCCAGGTAATACTGCGCTTCGGCGTACCGCTCGTTGTCGGGCGGGATGCTTTTGAAAAAATCTTCGGCAGCCTGTAAGTTATTGTTTTCCAGGGCTTTAAACCCCATTTCCAAAGGATTGTCCAGGGCAGCACCGGAGCGGAAAGTACCCGTATCGGGCGCTTCGTATTGTGCGGCAAAGATTGCTTCATCGCTGTAATCGCGGCTCACCCATTGGATGGAAAACCAGCCCAGGATCAGGGTTACGCTGGCCGCAGCCGCTAAGCGCATCCACATGGGGCGCATGGTTACCCGGCGGGCGGTTAAAGGAGCAGCAGTGGTAACGGTGTCGCTTGCGGCCCAGCCCTGCAGTTGGCGGCGCAATTGCGCTTCCACACCCTGCTCGATGACTTCCTGGCCCAGGCGATACAGTTCGAGTGCCTGCCGCAGTTCGGCGTTGGAGGCCAGTTCGGCTTCAAACGCTGTGCGTTCCGCTTCGGGCATCAGGCCAGTTTCGTATTGTTCAACTCGTTCAATGTACAGTTCTATTTCCATGATAGTCAGCGAGATAGTAAATGTTCAACATGAGGATTTTTCTGGATGACTTCCAACAGCGACACGTGGCAGCGGTATTTGGCCTTGCGGGCCATATCGGAACTGGAGAAGCCGAGCGTTTCGGCGATTTCCTCCATCGAATAAGACAGTTTCCACAATTCCAGAATTTGCCGGCAACGTTCGCCCAGTTCATTCAGCAATCGGTTCAACACGTCTTTTCGTTCCTCCGTTATCAGTGTCAGTTCCGGTGTCAACAGGTCCGCTTCAGTCGTTACGGGCATTTCAGCTACGGTGCTCGTGTGCGCTTGTTTGCGGAGTTGGTTCATCCACAAAAAACGGCAGATCGAGTACAGATAACCTTTCAGCGGCGCTTCTCCCCTGAATTTGCCTTCCCTGATGTTGCGGTCGAGCACGATAATGCCTTCGTGAAACATATCCTGCCCGTCTGTCGTATCGCCGCGGTGGTTGCGTACAAATGCGCCCACCATTCGTTTCAGGTCGCTGTCTTCGTAGATGACTTTCAACGCCGTTTCGCGTCCCTGACCGCCTGAAGAGATGGCTGTTACCAGTTGTTCATCCGTGAAATCCGGTTTCTTCATGTTGATGTGTTTTGGTTCGGTAAAATGTACCCGGGTTTTGTTTTTTTTTACCACATAAGTAGTTATTCGTTATCAGTTATTCGTTATCCGGCTTGATACTCAAGCATTTGTATAAACAATAACGCAAACTGAATTTAACCCGGCGATTAAGTCTACTATGTGGTAAAAAGTATATTATCTCGCAAAGAAATACGTTTTTTGTTGCTCGAAAAGTAACTTGGGGTCGATAAAGGTATTGACATTCTCGAAAAACGGCAATTCAGGCTGAAAACTGATTTCTATTACCACAAAGCACACCAATATGAGTCACCTCGAATTTTATGGCGCCTAAATGACGCCATGCCCCCTTTGTCATTCTGACGGAATCTGTCCGCTCTACGAGGGAAAAACAGTGGAAACGCGCCTTAGAGTGGACAGATTCCGCCAGAATGACAAAGGGGCATGGGTAGCCAAAAGTAGCAAAAGGCCAGATTGCACGATTGCGAATAAAACCCGGAGGGATGACGCATGTTTGTGACCTTTGTGGCAGAAAAAATCAGACTATCCGAAAACCACCTCAACAATCTCAACCCTCAACCACTCAACAACTTCTATGCTCCGCCTGCTCCCGCTCTGCTTCCTCCTCTTGCTGACCACCGGCCAGCAACGGGACAGCACGTCGGGGGTACGTTTGTTGCACGAAGCGCAGACCTTGTTCGATTCGGCCCAGTACGACGAAGCGCTCGAACGCGCACAAAGCGCCATGGGTAATTTCAAGGCCGATGCGCCCCGGGTGGGCGAGTGCCTGCTGCTAATGGGCCATGTTTTTCTGGAAAAAGGCGATTTCGAGGCAGCAGGGCAGCAATACCGGCAGGCGCTGGATATTTTTAAGGCTGAGCCGGGCAAAGAAAATGCGTTTACCGCCCAGGCAATCAATAGTTTAGGCGAATATTTTTACAAAAAAAATGAATACGAAACAGCCGAAACCCGGTACAAACAAGCCCTGCAAATCCGCCTGCTTTTGTTCGGCCACCACCATGAATCGGTAGCGGATTCCTACAACAACCTTGGCAACTGCTCCGTGCAAAAAGGACGGTACATGGAAGCCCTGGCCCGGCACCAAAAAGCGCTCGACATCCGGCGGCAGTTGCTGCCACCCGGGCACCCCGACCTGGCTACGAGCAACAACAACCTCGGCAACTGTTACCTGCTTTTGGGAAATTACACCGATGCGCTGCACTCCTTCGAATCGGCCCTGCGCATCCGGGAAAAGGCGTTGGGCCCCGACCACCCCAAAACCGCCCAGGTACTGAACAACTTGGGCAATTGCTACGCTGCACTGGGTCAACGCGGACCGGCAGCGCGTTTTTACCAGCAGGCCATCGACATCCGCCGCAGGCATTTCGGCGCCGACCATCCGGGTATTGCGGCTGCGCTGGAGAACATCGGCGACCTGCATTTCGAGAACGGCGATTACATTGCCGCCCTCGATGCGTTCCGGGAAGCCTTCGGCATTCAACAGGCGATTCACCCTGCGCGCAGTGCGCCGGTCGCTTCGCTGCAACAAAAAATGGGACTTTGTTACCAGTACGAAGGCGATTACAACCGGGCGCTGGCGCTGCAACTCGACGCTGTCGAAGTGCTTTCCGAATCCCTGGGAGCCACCCACCCTTCCATGGCCGGACCCAACAACAACCTCGGGAATTGTTTTGCCGGAATAAAAGACTACAAGCGGGCCATTGATTACTACCGGAAAGCCGAAAGGGTTTACCTGTTGTTGGGTCAACAAAAAAATCCGGACCTCGCTTTGCTCTATAACAACCTGGGCGTCGCTTTTCTGGAAACAAATGAGGCACAAACGGCATTCGGCTATTTTGAAAAAGCCGAAAAAACGATCCACAACAACGCCTGGACGCATCCCGATCTTTCCATTTACCTGAAAAACAAAGCCCTGGCGCTCGAACGCTTGGGAGAGGAGCAGGCTGCCCTGAACACTTTCGAACAAGCGCTCCAGGTAGGTTCCAACTCGGACCCTGTAAACAAATCGGAGGTGCTAACAGCCTATGGATCAACGCTTTGCCGGCGCGGAATGCGCAACAACGACACCACATTGCTCCGCCAATCCATCACGATGCTGGAAGCAGCCTTGCAACAAGCCGACAGCCTGCGCCTGCTATTGACCGCAGCTGCCGCCCGGCAACGCTGGCTCGACAAACAGTACCCCACCCTTTTGAGCGCGATAGAAGCCTGTTTCAGATTGTGGCAGCAAACGGGGGAAACGCCCCTGCTGGAACGCGCCTTTTTGCTCGCCGAACGTTGCAGGAGCCTGCAACTGCTCGAAAACCTGCACAAAGAACGGGCGGAGCGTTTTGTGGGCGTGCCCGATTCGTTGCTAGAAAAAGAACGTTACTGGGGTGACGAACTGAATCGCCGGGAAAAAAACCGCCTGAGCTGGCTGGGTGAAGGCGCCACAGAAAAAGCCCGCAATGCAGAAGCGGGCATCACCGAAGCGCGGCAAATTCTCCACGAACTGGTGGCGGAAATCGAGCAAAAATACCCAGCTTATTTCCGTTTGAAATACACGATCCAGACGGCTACCGTCGAAACGGTGCGAAAAGAATTGCTGCAGGAGGGCGACCGGGCACTGGTGGAATATTTTATGGCGGACAGCGCGGTGTTTGTGTTTGTGATTACCCGCGATGTTTTTAAGGGTATCCGGCTGGCCAAAAATTTCCCGCTCGAATCCTGGGTTTCCGATTTCAGAAACAGCATCCAGGCATATCCGGGGGCTTCCGGTCCGGCAGCGGCAACCCTGTCCGCCACGTATGCCGACCGGGCTTACCGTATTTTTCAGTCTGTGGTAGCGCCGGTGCAGGCTGCCGTGGCATTGCCTGAAAAACTGATTATTATCCCCGACGGAGCACTGTCTTATGTACCTTTCGAGGCGCTGCTTTGCGAACAACCCGTTGAAATTCAACAGTTTAAACGACACCATTACCTGCTGCGCGATTACCAGATCAGTTACGGGTATTCCGCTACACAACTGGCTGACCTGAATGCGGCGCCGGTTGTTCAGGGCACAAAGACCTTGCTGGCTGTAGCGCCGGATTTCAACAATAACCCCTACGGGCTGCGGCCTTTGCAATACAACCGGGTAGAAGCACGGGAGGTTTGTACGCTGCTGAAGGGCGATCTGCTGGAGGACGAAAAGGCCGGCGTGGATGCCTTTTTAAAAGATGCCGGCGATTATCGCATCCTGTTGCTGGCCACACACGGGCAGGCGAGCAGCGCTGCGGGCGACCTATCCTACCTGGCTTTTGCCGCTGCCGATACACAAAGCAGCGCGTATTTGTATGTGCGCGACTTGTATCTGCAACATTTCCCGGCGGAACTGGTGGTGCTCAGCGCCTGCGAAACAAGTGTCGGGGAGTACCGGCTGGGCGAAGGTGTCATCAGCCTGGCCAAAGGTTTTTTTCACGCCGGTGCGCGCAGTATTGTCGCCACGCTTTGGAGTGTGGACGACGCGAAAAACGCGAAACTGATCCGGATGTTTTTTGAAAATATCCGCTCCGGTATGCCCAAAGACGAGGCCCTGCGGCAGGCAAAACTGCGTTTTTTGAACGAACTGCCGCACGACGAGGCGCATCCGGTGTTTTGGGCGGCGACTGTAGCCAATGGGGATATGGCGGCCATGGAGTTTTCCGGATCTTTTGTATGGTGGATAATAGCGGGATTGCTGCTGGCTGGGATATTGGGGTGGTTTTGGAGAAAAAATGGAACACGGATTGAATAGATGAGACACGGATCTTTTAAACACATATTTATTTTTTTTTACCACAAAGTACACGAAGCGGTTTCACAAAGTTCACGAGCGTAGAGTTGACTTATC
>JADLCC010000420.1 GCA_020847425.1 Saprospiraceae bacterium | reverse complement strand
CTCCATCCGTGTGCTGCTGATTCTTGTACTGACATCCATCGGGCTTTCCTTTGCCCCCAAAGGTGGGCAAAACAACAACGGACAAATTCCATCCACTTTGCCTAAGTAACAGTCTTCGGCTGGCTAAATACTTTCCGGACGCGCTCCAGCGCCGGGCTCCTCCCTGCACTTCAACATTTTCTTCCTGCACTTCGACGGCCTTTTGCGCCGCTTCGACAGGCTTGATTTGTGGCAGTCTGCCGCTCCGCCCACCTTTGCCCCATCAGTTTTATCAAAAAACAAAAACCAGATTTCAACAATGAAACCAATTCTTTCCCGGCATTCAGCCCAGATATTATTATCCCTCTGTTTGTCCCTTTTTATTATCCAGATGGCAAATGCCGCAATCAGTACGAAACAAAGCGGCGCGTGGACCGCTGCAAGTACCTGGGAAGGCAACGTAGTGCCAACCAATCTTCAGGACGTTATTATCAAAGCGGGTCATACGGTAACGCGCAGCAATGCTTTTGTGGCACAGAGTTACCTCTACGTGTATGGAACGCTGGTGTATCAGGGCAATGTCGCCCGCCAGTTTTCCCCGGGCGGGAATATCGAAATACAAGGTTTGTTGCGCATGGAAGGCGGCACACTATATGCAGATGGGCTTGTTTATGGAAATGGTACGTTCCGACAGACCGCCGGCAGCACCACTTTTGGAAG
Source organism: Saprospiraceae bacterium (assembly GCA_020847425.1). Lineage (GTDB taxonomy): Bacteria > Bacteroidota > Bacteroidia > Chitinophagales > Saprospiraceae > M3007. Next base: position 5,277 of record JADLCC010000420.1, on the reverse strand, counting down.
AGCCTACGTTCTTGAAACAACCGATATCCAGGGTGGGACAGTTTTTTTCCAGAACATCAACAATGGTAACCTGCACCTGGACCACCTGAATCTCCAGAATGCAACGCTCGAAGCCAATCCTAATACAAACTTGGAGATAAAATACTCCATGAACTGGAATAACGGCGGTAAAATAGTGACAGGCACCGTGCTGTTTATTGAGCCTGGAGCAAGCCTCCATTTTGATGGTGGCAACAGCACGCATTACAATGACGGTACCATTGAAAACCACGGTGCAATGTATTGTGCCAGCGGATCCATTACCCATATTAATGCAACAGGGCACATTTACAACCATGGAACCTGGGAATTTGATGTCCAGGACAATGCAACATCCAATCTCACGTATCAATACGTGGTCAACTCCGGTGAAATTTTGAAAAAAGGCCCGGGCAGTGTGTCCTTTTCTTCCTCAAGCCAGTATTTTGATGCGGCCAGCCCTTCTTTCAAAGTCCTGCAGGGTGGCGCCAGTATTACCACCAGCAGTACCGGCCATAGCCTCGACGGATTTTGGCAGGTGAATGCGAATGCCTCTTTGCTCCTATTCGCGTACACTACAAATGAATCTGTGCCATTTGCGCCGGATCTCTTTCTGAACAATGGGAATGTGTATGGTAAAGTCAAATTTGTAGGCTCCAACCTGACGACGCTGGAGGGCGCCGGCAAGTACAATAAGGTGGAAATCGCCAAAACAGGTAATGACGTCACCCTTGCCGGCAGCCCGGAAATCACCCATACGTTCACGCTGACCAGTGGATTGATTATTTTGAATCAGTACGACTTGCGCCTGGGTACCGCCGTAGTCGATGCTCCATCGACGGAAAGTTATATCAAAACCAACGGACTGGGTAGTTGTGTGAGGTACTGCCCGTATGCATACACTGCATTTCCAGTGGGCAATGAACTTTTGGCAACACTGTACATCTTTATGGAAATCACAAGCGTGGAAGACTGGATCAGTGTGCGCGTAACTGATTCATTTTATGGCGAATACAGCAGCAATGGAAGTGCTTTGTGTACAGAAAACATACCGGTTGGCGTTGTGGGCCACAATTGGTTTGTGGAAGAACAAACGCCCGGCGGATCGCTTGCAACGGTTGTGTTAAACTGGCAGGAAGCGGCAGAACGCAATGGTTTCGACCGCAGTACCGGTACGAGCGCACGATACCTGAACCATGATTGGCAGCCCGATCCGAATGCTATCGTCAACACGCAACTGCCTTTTGTGTATACCTACATGAACAATGTAACTTCCTTTGGCCTTTTCGGTGTGGTGGATGTCGCTCACGAAGCCGATGTCAATTTCATTGCGCCGGCGCCGGGTGGAAACAACCTTTTGTGCGAATGGGAAGATTTGCAACTGTTTGCCAACACCAGCCCCAATGCTGATATCCAGTGGGAAGGCCCGGGCAGTTTTCAATCCAGCCAGGCTGATCCGATTGTTGCCGATGTTCGCCCGAGTGATGCCGGTATCTATTACGTCACGGCATCGCAGTACGGTTGTCCTGTGCAAAATGCCACCCTGACCGTGCAGGTCAGTTCGTTGCCCACCGCAACGGTGCTGGGGCCTCATCAAACCCAGGCAGGCGAACCGGTTGTATTAACAGCCTACGGTGGTGTTTCGTATGCCTGGAGTACCGGCGATTCCAGCAAGTCTGTTACAGTATTACCCACGCAGAATACGGAATACTACGTGACTGTGACGAATGCTGCGGGTTGTACGGCTGTTGCCGTACATGCTGTCGATGCATTGACGGTTACGGCCACGAGTGAAAATACTCATACTTTTCAGCAAATAAAACTCGCGCCGAATCCAGCGACAGCATCGACAGTGTTGTTTTTCGAGTCGGTTGATGCAGGAAATGCCCAACTGCTGGTAACAGATATGCGCGGAATAACCTTGCTCCGTCAACATATCGATGTCACCAGTGGGCGGAACCAGGTGCCTGTTTCGCTGGAAAATATGCCTGAGGGTACTTACCAAATAACTTTAATCTGGAAAAACGAATTGAAAACAACCCGTATAGTAAAATGTATGGCTGAATAACATAGGTTTGCTCTACGATATCCTGGCGCCACAAATTGGAGAACTAACGCTGGAAGATTATTTTACCCTTGATAAAACACCGGAAAGTACCAGTTATAAGGCCCCGCCATCGCCCTGATAACGTATAATGCATTGAAATACCTTGTTTTCCTACTATTCGTTGGACTGGCTTTTCCTGCCTATTCCCAACTTCCGCAATACCAGGCGCAGGTGTTCGGGGAGGACTATGGAATCGGGGGAGGCCAGATATTCGATGCATTTACGGATACGGATGGTTTTTTATGGGTCACGGCTTCCACCGTTTTGCAAAGGTTTGATGGCCGGAATATCCGGAAATTCAGTTTTGAAGCCAATATTTCCCACGCTATGCACGCCTCGGAAGGGCATATCTGGGTACTGTCCGGCCAATCGCTCTGGCGCAACAGAGACGACTGGAGGTATTTTGAAAAAGTACCGGTGGATACCAGCGGCGGACTGATCATGCGGGGCATTTTTGAAATGCGCGAGATCGGTTTTTTTCTGCTGACCAACAAAGGTCTGTACCGGTATGACAACGGGTCGGGGACCTTCGCGCAATGGCATAAAAGTATACCGCCACCTTTGGGGCGCCAAAATATTATCCGGCTGGATACCTGCAGCAGCACGGTTTTTTACTCCGTAAAAGATGGCATTTGCGCTTATGATATGCAATCGGGAAAGGCCAGGACACTGCCCTACCAGATAGAGTTTATGCACCTGATGGCTTTTACGCCCGGCCTGGCGGTACTGACGGATTACGGCGGTATTTCATACTGGTTTGATTTTGACCGGGGTGAAGTGCGGCGTATGGATGCTGCGCGATACGGATTGGGCGATGGCACACAGCACAATATGTTTGTCCATGGCTGTGTACCCCTTGCGCACCATCGTTTTCTGGTGGCTACGAAGTTTGGCGTTTGCATCTACGACCTGGCCGACGACATATTTACCCCCCAGCGCGTTTTTACAGGCGGTGTGCCGATTGAAAATGAAAAAAGCCTGCAACGCCTTTTTCAGGATAAAACCGGTGTTTTCTGGGCCGTTACACCCATCAGCGTACTCGCGATCAAACCATTGGATCACGCGATCGGACTGTTGCGGAATTATCATTTTGAGGCGCCGCTTCAATGGGATAACCGCATTGTAGGCCTTGTTGCCGATGCTTCTGGGAATATCTGGATGGGCGGGTCAAACGGATTCAAAAAAATGGACCCTCGCACGGGTGTGGTGCGCGCTTTTTTACCCCTGGAAGGCGCTACTGACCGCTTGAGCCATACCAGTGTGCGCGGCATGGCTTCCGACGGACGCAATATCATATTAGGACCGGCCTATTCCGGCGTGTGGGTATTTGACGCGCGCACGGAACAATACAGCCGCCCCGCTTATGCCAGTGATTCCGTACAATCGGAGATGTTCACCGATTTTATAGATTATATCGGAACCCTTAGAAATGGAAACCACGTCATTTGTGGCAGGTATCATCCGTATTTGATGCGCCCCCAAGGCGTGGATGCTTCCGGCCGAACCAGGTATTTGCTGGATTTTATCCATTTCCCCGGCGACCAGACCAACATGAATACGGTAACCGAGGATTCAAAAGGCAGGATTTGGTTTGGTTCCGAAAAGGGGGTGTATTGCCTGGATGCCCAGTTTCGGCTGTTGTTCGAACTCAAAACGGAACAGGTATTCCACATCTGCGAAGACCGCCCCGATGTCATGCTGGTAGGCACTAAAAAGGGGTTACGGCGGATCAGCGTACTGCCGTCAACGGGAAAAGGGCCGGTTCTGGCTAGTATACCAACACCTGCGGACGGTGTCGGCGTCGTAAGTATTTATAAAGATCAGTTGCAGCGCTACTGGCTGGCCGCTCTGAATGGGCTTTATTTATCGGATATGCAATGCTTTGTGTTCAAAAAATTCGATTTCACCGACAATATCCAAAGCCAGGTATACAGTCCGGGGGCGCTGTTGCGGGCCGGCAATGGGATGGTTTTTCTGGGTGGTCAGAACGGTCTGAATTATTTTGTTCCGGAAAATATTGTTTTTGAAGATAACCCACTTGCCGTTACGATTCAATCGCTGCGCCTGAATGACGGAGACAGTGTGCTGTACCAGCCAGGCCCCGCGCTGACATTCCCTTGGCAGATGAACACCCTGGGTTTTGAGGTGGTAGCGCCATATTACAACAATGCCAAAAAAGTGCGTTACCGTTACCGCTTGTCGGGGCACACCAAAGATTGGGTGGAAACCGACGGCAATTTATTTCGACTGGCCAATTTGCCGGCCGGCGAATACCGGCTGGAAGTAGCCGCCAGCGTTACCGGCAACCTATGGAGTCCGGCCAAACAGGCGCTGCTTATTCATATTCTGCCGCCATTCTGGCAAACAACCTGGTTTCGATTGTTTCTGCTGACTGCTATCGTGGGACTGCTTTTTTTCTTTGTTCGCTACCGGGAGAATCGTTTGCGCCAACGTCAGCAACGGCAATTGGAAATGGAACAATTGCGCAGTACCACCTTGCAATACGAACTGGAAATAGAGCAGGTGGTCAACTATTTCAACCGGTCCATCAGCAATAAAAATACCGTCGACGAGGCGCTCTGGGATGTGGCAGAGCAATGTATTGCGCGGCTGGGCTGGGAAGATTGTGTCATTTACCTGCTCGATACTGACCGGCAGGTGCTCGTGCAAAAAGCGGCCTGGGGGCAAAAGTCTTCGCCGCAACGGGAAATCCTCAGCCCTATTGAAATCCCCCTGAACCACGGTATTGTGGGCACAACTGCGGCCTCCGGTCGCGCCGAACTGGTTGCCGACACCCAGGCCGATTCGCGGTACATTGTCGACGATGCCGTCAGGGGCTCCGAACTGGCGGTACCTATTCTGGCTGATGGCCGGGTCATCGGGGTCATTGACTCCGAGCATTCCCAAAAAGGTTTTTTTACACCCTGGCACCTGCAAATCCTGACCGCCATCGCCGCTTTGTGCAGCAATAAAATTATGCTCACCCGGGTCGAAGAAGCGCGCCGGGAAGTGCGCAGGCAACTAGAAGAAAAAGAAAAGAGCCTGCTGGAAATTGAAAAACGCGCCGCCCAGATCCGACTCATGGCCCTTACCAACCACCTGAACCCACATTTCCTGTTCAATTCACTGACCTCGCTGAACAGTTTGATCTT
>JADLCC010000419.1 GCA_020847425.1 Saprospiraceae bacterium | reverse complement strand
GTCGCTCTGGGCATTTTTTACTTCTTCCAGCGCAATCGCGCCTTCCGGCCAGTTCGTCCAGGCCAGTTGTACCAGATACTCCGAAAAATCGCGGGCCTTGGTATCCACCGGCTGTACGATCAGGTCGAAATCGGTCTGTTGCGCCGAACCGCGTAAACAAAAAAGAAAAACAAATAAAAAAGTAAGGTTACGGTACATGGGAATGGTGTTGATAATGAAAGCTTGTTGGGATAAAAGATTGATAAAAACATAGCCCCAGCGGGGTGGTCATATTTGTGATAATATTGTCGCCCCGCTGGGGCTTATATTTGGGGTTTGCGTAACCGCTACAAATATACCCGCCCCGCTGGGGCTGGCAGTTTGAATAGGATTAGTATTTCATTACTTGATCAGAGATTCCTATCCTAACCCTCCATTCAGCCCCAGCGGGGCGGTAATATTTGTAGTTAACGGCAATTATCAAATGCCAGCCCCAGAGGGGCGGTAATATTAAAAGTATTTATGCCGATTGTTTATCCTGAAACGCAGGATCGAAATTTTTCAGCGTCACCAGAATCGCCAGAAATACATTGTAAATGGTGTTCATCGGCAGTTGTAAAATGGCCTCCTGTGCATAACAGGCCACGGTCAGCATAAAACACCAGGTTGTAATGCCCGCATAAATCGACTTGATCAGCGGATCGCGGCACCGGATAAAATAGTACAATCCCGTCCGCAGCACAAAATAATGCAGCAAAGTATACAAAATCAGCCCGATCCAGCCCAGTTCCACCGCCATGCGCACAAAACTGGAGTCGTGCGGGAATTTGGACAACTCGGAATCGGGATTAAATCGCTTGCCCCACACGCCGCAACTGCCCAGTCCGCCGCCCAAAGGGTGGCTCTGGATGAACGGTTGTATTTTTTTCTGGTTGGCCAGGCGCAGGTTCATGGAATCGTCTTTGGCCGGTTTGAAGGCCGACTGGATGCGGTAGATCACGCCGCTGGACGAGGATTTCAGGACAAAACCCGTGCCCAGCACCGCAAAAATGCCGCCGATGAGCAGCACCCGTTTGTTCAGGATCAGGCCGCAGAAAAAGATGGCGCCCACAGGCACCAGGGCAAATGCGGTACGTGTTCCGGTATAAGCCATCACCCACAAAGCGGAAACGGCCATCAGGGCCAGCAACGCTTTTTGTCGTTTCCCGGTCGGTCCCACCAGCAAGACAATACAAAAAATGCTGAAACAAGCCATCAGGATACCAAAAGTCGTCGGGTCGTAACAAAACGACGGAATGCGCATCATGCCCCATTGGTAGTACAATTCAAAACGCTCCCGGTCCGACATGATCCAGGCCGTTTCGGCGGCGCTGAAACCCACAAACTGCTGCTTCAGCCCGTACAAGGCCGAAGCGAAACAAATACCGATGATCAGTTTCAGCGACAGCATGATGCCGCGCCGGTGGTTTTTGAAAGCATAAGCGCCGATAAAAAACACCGTCTGCTGAATTGCCACGCTCCGTACGGTGTACAACCAGGCCATTTTGGATTCCGCGCCGGGGTTAAGTACCTGTATGATGTTGAAATACAGCCAGATCAGGATCATGTAACTCAACGGATACTTGGCAAACGACCAGTCGCGCTCCGTGATTTGCCGCAGTAAAATGCCCACCACGCACACCAGGATCAGCAGATCGAGCAAGGTGCCGATCGGAGCGCCGGTAAATTTGGCGCCGAAAGGCACCATCAGCGCAATCACCAGCATCAGACCGATCGCAAACGAAATATTGAACAGACTGAAAATGACCAGAGGAAAACCCACCAGCGCCAGAAATGCGATCAGGCTCAGCTTCAGGTCCAGCGTAGCCAGGGCATAGGACACCGGCAAGGTCGCCAGCAACAGCAGCGCCATTCCGATGGGATTGTTGAGTTTTTGCAACAGCAATCGCTCGCCCAGCCAGTCCCTCCACTGCTCCATGCGGGAGCGCTTGCGGGTAAAAAGTTCGCTGTGGTTGAGCTCCGACATGGATCAGATGACTAATACTTTTAAAAAAAGACCCACCAGCACCATGATGATGAACAGGTGCATGATCGTCTCGATAAAACGCTGATAACGCGTGAGTTCTATTTTAGGTTCTTTCATGGTCACTGTTTTGACAGGGATGAGGGATGAGGAATGAGGAATGACCGAGCGTGATGTCCGACATCACGCTCGGTCATTCCTCATTCCTCATTCCTCATCCCTCATTCCTGTTTCATGCCAAAGTTGCCGGATCCGCGCTTCCCAGGTATTCGAATGCGCCACTTCCGCCCTGCTTTGCACACGCCTGGGGTCATTTTCCAGCAGCGCTTCCTTTATTTTTTCCAAAAACGCGGCATGGTCTTCCGCCAGGTAAATATGTTCCGCGAAAGTACGAATGTCGTCCGAAAAAGCGGTAGATACCACGGGTTTGCCGGCGGCTAAATATTCGTTGATTTTCAGGGGGTAAATACTTTTGGTCAGGGTATTGTGCAAAAACGGGATCAATACACAGTCCATGTGTTGCAGCAGCGGCGGCAGCGCCTGCAACACGCGGCTGCCTGCAAAAATGACATTGGGCAATTGGTCCAGCCCGATGCTTTGGGGCTCGGTACTGTTCAGCGGCCCGACCAGCAACAAGGTATGTTCCGGAAATGCCAGCGCTATTTTTTTCAGCAGCGGATAGTCGATGCGCAGTTCGTCGAGGTTCCCGATAAAACCGATCACTTTCCCCACCCGGCCTTCGAGTTCTTTCGGGCGCGGGTATTTCTCCGTGAGCACCTGCTGGAAAACCGCCACGTCCGCCGCGTTAAAATAGGTTACGATCCGGCGGGCAAACGGCGCTTTGAGCCGGTACAGGTTGGTGGAAGTGACGAAAGTCAGGTCTGCGTTCCGGCAGGCTTCGTTTTCCAGGGCCGTGCCGTGCCGGTCGGTGTACGCATTCTGCGTGATGTCGTCGATACAATGGTAAATACAGCATTGCGCGCCCATTTTTTTCGGTAAATATCCTGCATAAAACGGGTCGTAGCAATTGATATACACATAGTTACGCACTTCGTGGTCGCGCAGTACACGCCGGATTGTCCGGAGAATAATGCCGTTGTTCAGCCGCTGAAAAAAGTTGTACACAGGCCCCGGTGGCAACCAGTTGATCGGCAAAGTAGCCGGCGGCTGCACCGCAATAAAGTTGTGCGGAATGCTGTCCAGCAACTCATAACCCATACGTCCGCTCAGCAGCTGGGGCAGTCGCCTGCGCAGTGCAGGGTCGCCGGCGCGCCAGCCTTTAATGATGTCTTTGAGCGAATACGGGTGGTTGACATAAAACACGCGTCGCGTTTTTGCCAGCTCCTTCGCCATCGAAAGCGAGATGGAGGAATAGGGGTTGTCCGTGCGGAACAAACTAAAAAAAACGATATCGGTCATGTAGGGATGAGGATTGAGGGATGAGGGATGAGGAATGAGGAATGACCGAGCGTGAGGGCAACATCCCGCTCGGTCATTCCTCATCCCTCATTCCTCATCCCTTTTAACATTATCCAGATCTTCTTATAAAACCCGGGAATGTAAAAAAACGCATGCAACGCATTGATTTTGAAATATTTGTACAAAAAATACTGCATCACCACAAAACTTACTGTATAACCCGCCAGCGTGGCGTAAGCCGCACCGAACAGCCCGAACTGGCGCACAAAAAGAAAACTCAGCCCCCAGTTGAGCAGCGCGGTAAACAAAGTACAGACAAAATTCAGGCCCGGTTTTCCGGTCGAATCCAGCACAGTACCAAATTGAACGGCAAAGGGCATAAACAACCCGAAAAAGGCGGTCAGTCGCAGCACATCCGCCGAATCGGCGTATTGGTCGCCGGCAAAAATCCGGATGATGGGTTCTGCAAAAACCAGTACTGCCAGCAAAAAAGGCAGGATGATGGCGAGGATGGCGGCCACACTTTGTTCGTACAATGCCCGGATGCCTTTAGCGCCTTCGAGCGCCATGCGTTCGGCACTTTTTGGAAACACCACCGCCGCAATACTGAACGAAGGCGCTTCCACCATTTGAGTGACTTTGCCCGCCGCGTCATACACGGCAAAGGCCGCCGGTCCCAGCAGGTAACCCAGCGAAAGTTTGTCGATGTTTTTGTAAAACATGGTACTCAGGTTGGTACCGAGTACGTATTTGCCATAACCCAGCAACTCCTTCACCCATTTAAAATCAATCTTGAAGGAAAAAGATAAAAACGGCCGGGCAAAATACCAGGTCGCCACAGCGCCGAGGAGTCCGCCGGTCAGCATCGCCAGGGCAAGTTGCTGCAAATCAATGGTATATCCGCAGAGCCAACACACGGCTATCCAGGCAAACAAGGCGCCGCGGTAAAAAAAAGTACCCCAGAACACGCCGCGAAACTCAAAATTGGCCTGTTGCACAAACGAGCAATGTGTGTAGGGCGACAGGATAAAATTGGTGATAAAATACACGGGCAGCAACACCGACAATTGCGGCGCCTGGTATTGAGTGGCGATCCAGTGGGCACAGCCCCACAACAACACATTGGACAGCAGGGAAAAAGCCAGGTTCAGGGCAAAGGAAGCCGTGGAAATAGCCGAATAGGCCGCCCGGTCGTTTTTATGAATAGCCAGCGCCCGCACCAGACCGTTCTGGATGAGCCCGCTGCGGCCCATTTCCACAAAATAACCGATAATCGTAAAAATGCCCCAGGCCGCAAAGGTCTCCTTGTTCAACATGCGCAGCAGCAGCATGGCCGTGCCGAGGCTGAACACCAAACCCGTGCCTTTTTCCAGCAGGGTAAAAAAACCTGAACGAAGCCAGTAATTCGATGCAGTGGGCATAGCTAGGCTTAGTTCATGTTCCTTACGTCCACCTCGGTGAGGATGGCGCCGGCAAATTTTTCTTTGAGATCCCGCAGGTTCTCCAGCGCCTCTGTGTCGGCGTGGCTGATCTTCGATTTGGCGTTGAAAACCGCGACTACCTTGTCGGCAAAGGCGACCAATTCATAGGCGTCGGAATACTGGTTGAGTGCTGCCGCTTCCATAAAAATGTAGTCGTAGTGTGCGGTCAGTTCTGCAAGAAATTGTTTAAAACGCTCCGGATCGAGGATCTCGGCGGGCGATTTCTGGATGCCAATATTGCCGATAATATCGACCCGCTGTTCCTTTTTCAAGTCCTCTGCCGGGTTTTTCATCAGCCACACATTGGCGAAGCCGTGGTCGCGGATGATCTTGTTCAGCAGCCCGCTGTTGGCGGTCGGGGTATCGGTAAAATCTTCCGGCAGCGGCGTTTTAAAATTGGTATCGATCAGCAGCACGCGCTTCTGGTTGGCGGCCAGCGCGTGGGCCAGCGCATGTGCGGTAAAAGTTTTTCCTTCATCTCCTTTCAGGCTGACAACCAGGAAGATATGATCGGTTGTTTGCAGGAAAACGGAACGCAGTTTGCGCAGGCTTTCCCGGAAGGCCATAACCTGCGGCGCAAGATTTTTAGCGCCGAACAGCGTTTCAAATTGCAGTCCTTTGACCGGAACGGCGCTGATAGAGCCGAGCAGGGGCAACTGGTTGGTGTATCGTTTGAACAGTTCAGGCGATTGCAGGCTGCTGTCGAGGTACGCCAGCAAAAACAGCGCAATGACCGTCATGGTACCTACCACGATGGCTGCAAAAATACTCAGCAGGGTCTGGCGATTGGGTTCGGGCCATTCGGGCAGTTGGGCATTTTCGACGATGGAAAGCGGGTTTTCCGCGTTTTCCAGGCTGAGTTTGGCATTGATGAGTTGTTCGTTGACTTTGTTGAATTCATCCACCGCCCGCGCTTCGTCGGTCAGCAAGCGCGTAGAAATTTCATCGCTCACCACCATGGAGCCGAGTTTGTTTTTCAGCGACCAGATTTCCGAATTCAGGCGGTTGTAGTTTTCTTCGGCGTCGATGCGGTCGAGGTCGGAAGAAACGCGCTCTTTGTACAGGTCTTCTTTGGTGCGTTTGGATTCGTCGGTGCGGAGTTTGCCCTGTATACGGGCGGAGCTGCGGACGGAAGAATTGAGTTCCGATTTTGCATCGGCCAGTTCGGCTTCCACATCGGGGTCTTTACCCTTGGCTTCGAGGCTTTTTTGGGTCAATTCCTTCACGCGCTCCATCTGTTCAAAGGTGTTGTTTTTTTCTTCCACCCTGTTCTGCACTTCCCGGGCATCGCGCGATTCGCGGGTGTCTTCGTATTTTTTGATGCGTTCCACCGAGCCCGCAGAAGATTTTTTCAGGGATTGGGCGCGCTGTCGCTCTATTTCGAGTTTGGTGATTTGCCCCACCAGTTCCTCACTTTGTTTCCCCAAAACGGGCAAGCCCTTGGCTTTCAGGTACTCGAAGCGCAGGTTGTTGATCGAATCCACCACGAACTTCTTTTCTGCGGCCAGTTTGGTATAACTTTCCACACTTTTGCGCTTCTCCCGCACCGAAATATTGTGGTAATACCGCAAAAAACGATTGGCAAAAGTGTTGGTCATGTACTGCGACAGGTTCGGATCTTCCGTCACGACTTCAATAGCCAGGTAATCTGTTTCCCCTTTTCGTTTCACATCCAGGCTTCGGCGGATAGCGTCGTGGTCATAACCGTATCCGCGCGCTACTTTATCGAGCAGGAAATCGAATTGCTGGCTGAAAGAAGGGTCGTTGATGCTGTCGAGGTTGATTTTGGACAGTTCTGCGAGCAATTGGTTCTGTTCTTCCTGGCTGAATTGCGCAAGACCGGCATTGGCGGTCCGGAATGGTTTTTCCGTCCCATTGCTGCTCGCCGAGAGGTCGCGTTTCAGCATGTGGATGGTCAGGATTTTGATGCTCGACCGGGACTGAACGAACTCGATCAGGTTGGAAAAAGCGTTTTGTACCTGGTATTGCTGTACAAAAGCATCAGAATTGTCGGAATTTATACCTTTATAATTGACGATACCTGTGGCCATTATGACGGAGGCCTTGTATTTTTCCGGTCGCAAACTGATGAGCAAAAACGTAGCGAGCGCCGCTGCCAGCATTGCACTGGCAATCAGCCACTTGCGACGGGCTAAAATGCGTAGGAGGTATCCGAAATCCATGATTTTTACGTGAGTCGTGAATCGTGAGTCGTGAATTATGAATCGTGTGTGGCAAATACTCACGATTGACGATTCACGACTCACGTGATAAAGGCAAAGGTAATGCCAAATACTGTGGCGAACAAAAATCAACTCTGTGACGCTTTTTGCTGTTGTTTGTCTGAAAGTAAGCAAATGAGCGTTTTTCGTCTGAACGAGTGTGTACCCCGGAACGCTGTTCCGGGAAATATGCCTCATCAATGCCGGAGCATGAGCGATGTACGCCGGAACGCTGTTCCGGGAACATGAAGCCGGAACAGCGTTCCGGCGTACACAATTCGTGAGGCCCCTTACAATAAAAAGCAACGAAAAACCTTTAGTTTCGTTTGTTTGTAGAAAAAATGGAAGGACAACGCAGAAAGTAGCCGTTCTTTCGTTTGATCTGACGTGAAGCATAAAATTTGAGCAACGATGTAAAATCCGAAACCTGCAGTTCGTTGTTATCTTTGTACATTCAAAAACACACTACCGAGCGATGTTCCATTCCTTCAGGCCTTTTGGCAATTTTGACATTGACAAATTTTTCTTGGATATGAAATTAAAATCATCCCTGCTGCTCTTCTCTTTTGTGGGTATCATAGGTCTCGTTATTTTTACGCAGGCACTCAATCCATTCAAGCAGCCGGAGCCCAACCCGCAAAAAGAGGCCGCTCTCATGCAGGCCCTGTTGCAGGGTCTCAACCGCCTCCATTTCCAGCCAAAAGCAGTGGACGACGCTTTTTCCAAAGAGGTGTACCACCTTTACCTGAAAGATATTGACAACAGCAAACGCTTGTTTACCAAATCCGATATCGATCAATTGCAGCAGTTCGAACTGCAACTCGACGATCAGGCCAATGCCGGTACGTTCCAGTTCTTCGACCTTTCTCTGCAACTGTTTGACCAGGCGCAAACCAAAACACAGGGCTGGTGCCGCGAAATCCTGGCCAAACCGATCGATTTCAGCAAAAACGAACTGCTCGAAGCCGACGGCCAGAAAATTGAATGGGCCAAAGACGACGCTGAATTGCGTGCCCGCTGGGAAAAATGGATGAAGTTTGAAGTGCTCAGCCGCATCGTGGAAGAAGAGCAGAAACAGGATAAACCCGACTTCAAAGGCGAACGCAAAACCTTCGTTCAGCTGGAAGAAGAAATGCGCAAAAAGGTGCTCGATACCTACGAAAAACGCCAGAAGCAGATCGCTAAAATGGACCGCACACGCCGCCTGGAAATATACCTGAATGCGGTCACCAATGTTTTCGACCCGCATACAGGTTACTACTCGCCCCGCGAAAAAGAGAACTTCGACATTCAGATGTCAGGCAAACTGGAAGGTATCGGCGCGCGCCTGCAAAGCGACGGTGAAAAAACATCCGTTACCGAAATCGTTCCCGGCGGACCTGCCTGGAAAGAAGGTACGCTCCAGCCTAAAGACGTGATCCTGAAAGTAGCCCAGGGCGCTACCGATGCCGAATCGGTGGATGTGATGGGTTGGGAAATCGACGATGTCGTCAGCAAGATCCGCGGCTCCAAAGGTTCCAAAGTGACCCTCACCATCCGCAAAGCCGACGGTATGGAAAAAATCATCACCATCACCCGCGACGTGGTGATCATGGAAGAAGGTTTTGCCAAATCGCTGATGCTCAACAGCGGTGAAAACCAGGACAAAGTGGGTTATATCTACCTGCCGAAATTCTACGCCGACTTCACACCGCAGGGCGTTACTTCCTGCGCTGCCGACGTGGCCAAAGAAGTGGAAAAACTGAAGAAGGAAAATGCAAAAGGGATTATCCTCGACCTGCGCGGCAACGGCGGCGGCTCGCTCCGCGACGTAGTGCAGATGTCGGGACTGTTTATCGAAAACGGCCCGATCGTACAGGTGAAAAGCCGCAGCAAAACGCCGGAAATTATGTCGGACAACGACCCGCGCGTACAATGGGGCGGTCCGTTGATCGTCATGGTCAACGGCTTCAGCGCCTCGGCTTCCGAAATCCTGGCTGCAGCCATGCAGGACTACGGCCGCGCACTGATCGTGGGTTCTACCGGCACTTACGGCAAAGGTACCGTGCAGCGCTTTGTCGACCTCGATAACGCTACCGGCGATGACTCCGTAAAACCGCTGGGTGAAATGAAACTCACCATCCAGAAGTTCTACCGCATCACTGGCAAAACCACGCAACTCGACGGCGTTACACCCGATATCGTGCTGCCTGATTTTTACAACCTGATCGATCTGGGCGAACGCGAAAACGATTATCCGCTGGCTTCCACTACTATCGATGCGGTGCCATTCAAACAAAACACCTATCGCATCGCCAACCTGGATAAATTGAAAACCGATAGCGAAGCCCGCGTGACTTCCGACCCGACGTTCAAAAAAGTAAGCGACAATGCCGTGCGCCTGCGCAAACAGAAAGACCAGTCGCAGTACCCGCTGCAGGCTGAAAAATTCCGCACCTGGAACAAACGCCAGGACCAGGATGCCGAACAGTTTGAACACCTCTTTCAGCCAATCAACGGATTCTCGCTGGAAAACCTGGTTGCCGATATGCCGCAGATCCAGAGCGATACTTCCCGCATCGCCCGCAACGAAGACTGGCTGAAAGACAAGAAAAAAGACGTGCAACTGTATGAGTCGTTCCGCATTATGCAGGACATGATTCGGAATACGGTGGCTGTGGGGAAACAGTAGGGGTTGTAGGCCATAAAAATCAATACCTGAAAATTTAACAGGGTTTTTAAGTGCGACGCACTTAAAAACCCTGTTAAATTTTCAGGTATTGATTTTTATGGCCGTTTTTGGGATGGGTAAGCGGTGTTTGGGCTTATCGTCAACGTAAAATGGTTTTGAACGAAATACCGGTGCAGGTGCCTGAATGGGAAAACTTCAAACCATCCAACCCTTTACCCGCCGAAGCATTTTTTAGGCGAAGGAGGGGCAAACCACTCAAACCTGACTATATCATTCGTCGCCAAACCGCAAAGTGGTTGAATAAATACAGTTGATTGGCGCAGTCCATTTATCTTTGACTGCTCTTCGTTATTTTATATCAAATGTTCCTCAATATGCAAAAATTAAGCACTTTTATTGCCGCTATCTGCCTGTTGGTATTTGTCGCAGGGATCAGCAAAATGCTTCAAATATCTGATTCGGTGACTTACTTCTCGGGATTTGTTGGTTTTTCCCTTATGACTTACAAGGCTGTTTCAAGCCGTTTGGAACAGGGAAAGTAGGTTAGCCTCAATCCACCACCGACTCCCCGTTCAAATTCGTCGTCAGCACCATACTCATATAATCGAAATACGGCCGCATGGCCTCGAAAGTGCGTTTGACTTCCTGCAAAAAATGATCACCGGTCACCTCCGCGTCCGTAAAATTCCGGTGCACGGTAAAACTTTTTTTGCGGATCAGGTCCAGCGCAGGGCTGTCTTTTTCATAGCCGCGTGGAGCGGTTTTTAACTCGTCGCCCTGGATGGCGCCGAAATACTTTTGAAACGTGGCGTCGGCTATGATCTGGCGGATGGACTGGTCATCCATGACAAATTCGTCGCGGATGCGTTTGAGGTCTTCCGCATTGGGTTGCCAGAACCCGCCGCCTACAAAAGAAGCCCCCGGTTCGATATGCAGGTAATAACCGCCCCGCAGCCGTTTGGTGGCGCGGGTGAAGCCCATGCCGAAGTTGTTTTTGTACGGCAATTTATCTTTGGAAAAGCGCACATCCTTGTAAATCCGGAAAAGCGTGGAGCCTTCCAGGTGGTCCGTTTCGCCCAAAGCGCCTTCGACGGCTTTCAGAAACTGTTTCATGTTCTCCTGAGCGGCCTCATAACGGCCTTTATTGGCCTGAAACCACTCGCGGTTGTTGTTGTCGGAAAGGTCGGCAAGGAATTGCAGGGAAGCGGCTTGAATTTTCATAGTTAAGAATGGCTGTACGGGTAAATTTTTGACAAAAATAGAAAAAACAGTACACCCATTTCAGTATTCCGGTACACGCGTGGAAAATTTCACTTTCATTGTAGCGTTCAATAAAAAGAAGCACATTTGTTGGTTCATTTTCATGCCGTACCCACCTGCCACCCATGAAGCGAAATACCGCCCCTGCTTTTTTTTGTCTCTTTGCATTTTTCCTGTCTGAACCGTCACTTTCCGCGCAATCCCTGTACCAGGATGCGCGCGATCTGGCCAAAATCATGCAGCAGACCCAACCCCAAACAATAGGGGATTCGCTGTGGATGCGCCTGAGCCATGCTATACCTTTTGTGATTTCCGGAGAACTTCTTAAACAAGAACCTTTTGATACCATACTTGCCGTCACCGAAACAGATTACCTGCTCACCAACAAAGGCGCTAATCCCGACGAGTTGATTCTTTACCGCGCTTCGGCGCCGGATAGTATTCTTTTTGCAACACCGGTCAAGTACGACTACTGTATCCTGCGGCTTCGGAAAGGGGAGTCGCAAGACAAACTCACGCTGGTGTCGCCGAGTGGTGAAACGCTTGTTTCTTATGCCAACACAGGTTTGATCGATGCCGACCTGGTGATCAGCAACCGGCAACCGGGCAATTTTCACTTTTATGAAAGCGACCAGTTTGTGTTGGATGGCGCC
Source organism: Saprospiraceae bacterium (assembly GCA_020847425.1). Classification (GTDB taxonomy): domain Bacteria; phylum Bacteroidota; class Bacteroidia; order Chitinophagales; family Saprospiraceae; genus M3007. The sequence continues at coordinate 7,381 of JADLCC010000419.1, read as the reverse complement.
GATCCGTTTCGGCCCGACCATTTTTCCAATGACCGCAAGCGATTGCCGAAAGGGGAGTTGTGCATATTCCCAAAAATTCCTGAAGGCGATACCCTGTTGTTAAAAAGCAATGGCAAATTGCTGTTCAAGGTTTTTAACAATGAAATCGAGGATAAACTAATCTTTTATTTTTTCCTGGATTCCATCTTCCTGGAAATCGACGGCGGCGATTTTTTAGCGGAACAACAGGACTCCCTGGTAGTCGGGGCTGTGCCTTTTTCCCTGCTTACAGCCGATCAGTTTTTTTCTGAAGACAATTCATTTTTAGGATTGTTTATCCCTCAAAAGGGCGCATACTTGCTGGAACGTGAAAAAAACAAGGTGTATGAACTGGAAATCGCCCGGCCCAAAAGAACGATCGGCCAGATGTTTTCCACTAAGTTCAATCCCGAACATATTCCCTTAAATGCTGTCGACAGAAGTATCCTGTTATCCCGGCAGTGCGATTATTTGTTTGATCAAATCACACTGTACAACGGATCGAGGCTCCTGAAAACCATCCAGTTAAAAAGGCCGAAAAGCCTGGACGCCATAGCATTCAATGAACGAACCAACACCATCGATTTTTCCGTCACGCGGGATATTCGCCCGAATGAGACCCGTTACCGGAATTACCGCAAAAAATACCCCATCTCCAGTAAAGCCAATCTGAGTTTGTCTTTTTTGGCTCGCAGATTCGATTACAGTTGCTCCTACGCTTCTTTTATGGAAGATTACCAGATTCAGGATCGAAGCGTCGGTGAAGGAGTGCCTGCTGCCCAGGTCAGCGACTTCCGTTTTGAGTTGTGCAAAATACGTGGAGAAAAAGACACCACTTTCCAGGTCAGTCAGTCCGATCTGGCCGGCATGCCGCTGGAAGAAAATGTCCTGTACATGTTGCGGCTCGACACTACTCTGGCAAAGGAACAACTGGGGCTGTTGGATTTTTCAGACATGAGTTTTCGTTTTAGTTTCCCGGATGAAAACAAGGACCCGTTCCGCTGGTACCCCGCCCTGAATCCCATGATCGAGGTGTTTGTAAAAGACAGCATTGCGCATATTTTTTACGCTCCAGCACTGGTGACGGAGCATTTCAGTGTGCCGGTGTTTCTGGATGATTCGCTGGCCGTGCTGCTTGGCACGCATTCGCAATTGAAAGAAGCCGATTTGCTGTCGCCGCACCTTTGGGGCGATATTTCTGAAAAATACCGGAACAACCCCTTTTTAGCCCGTTACCTGAAAAACAAACTCGCCCACACCCGCTTCGATCCGGCGCCTGGTATTTCCAACATGCGACTCCGCGAGCACATTGCGGCGCAACTGGACACGTATTTTGCCTGGCAAAAAATCATTTTCGGCAACGAGCGCTTGCAAACGGAAGACCAGGTAGCCTACGACGAACTGGTCAGCACTTACCGAACGCGGGTCCCGACGGCTTCCGACAAATTGCAGGTGGCTTCCGAACAGTTCAACAACGAAACCCAGAAACTGCGCCGCGGGCTGAACGCCGCAGACCTGGCAGCCGGACTTTCTGATTTTATTGTCGAACGGGCGCAGGAAGAACTGAACCTGAGTTTCCTCAACCGCCTGCGCGACCGGATTCAGCAGGATTCCGAGTTCATGGTCTTGTTTCCGCAGACCGTAAAAATGATGGCGGACTTCAAAATCGAGCAGTACCGCACCTTGCTGGATTTTGCCAAAAACGCTTTCGTGCAGGATTTGCGCAACCTCGGCGTCACCTTTCCGCGCCTGTTCAGCCTGCTGTCCAAATACCAGCAACTGCAAAACGATCCCAAGGTGTACAACCTGTTTCTGTTGTACGACATAGCGAATAAAGTGTACGAAGGCACGCCCGTAGAAAACGTTTTGCTCCATGTGCACAGCCGACTGAAGGAGCGCAGAAAAGGGCTGGAAGAGGCCATCCATAAAGAACTGGGTACAAAACTGGTGCGCGATGCCGCGACGCAGCAACAACTCGGCAATTACGTACTCAATTACGGTCGGGCGCTGGAACATTACTACGCTCAGACAAACAACCTAGACAGCGCTTTTATGCTAAACTGGCATCGGCTGTCCGATGAAATGAAAGAAGATGGCAGCGATGAAGAAGCGCTGCGGCAAATGAAAGCGCTGCGGGCCGGAACCGACATTGCGGAGGAGATGATCGGGTCCCGCAAAAATGACCAGCCGAATGATAGCGATAGCACCAGCACGTCGAGGTTCGCTCAATATCTTTTTGTAAGCGACAACCTGCAAGGCAATCCGGGTTACGAATACCTGCGAAAGAACCTGGAATTCAACCGGTTTCGGGCTTTTTTTAGCCAAAAACCGGATAGCAGCCGAACGATCAGCCTCGGACTTGCGCAAGCAGATGCGTTGCTTGCTCCCGGACAGATCCGCAGTATTGAAGTGTCTGTCCGGGAAATGGAGGATAAAATTTCTACCCTGCAAACACTCGGCGACGAGTTGGAAAGCCGCCGGGCCAAAACGGCTAATTCGCTGTCCGGTTACCTGCCGCTGCTGAAAAAATACAAATCCCTGATGGTTCGCAGAGCCTGCCTCGAACTGGCCCTGACATCCGAACTTGCTTACCACGAACTGGCCGGGCAACACGATATTGAATCGCTTCATTACCTGAAAGGCGTTCTGCAAAAGCCCCAACAATTCGGGTTGTACGACTGGACCAAACTTGACGCATTCGGGCGTTCGCTTCGGCAGGTTGGACTGATTAAAGGCGAGGTGCAGGTATCTGCCGAAAGTTATGAAGGCGCCGAGTTTTTTGGGGAAGACAAACCGCTGAGCCTTTACGAAGGCTACAAATTGCTGTCCGTTGTATCTAGCGACGCTGCGGAAATCGAGGCGGAAATCGAACGCGCCGCTGATTTTATGGAAAGTATGGCTTCTACCATGCGGGACCATTTTCCACAGATTGCCTCGTCGCGAAGTAAGGATGCCGCCCGGCAAGATTCTTTGAATTACCGTTCTTTTTTATTCGGCAGGAAAATGACAGACGGAGGCTTAGTGCTTGATTATCAAGGATTAATATCGGAAATGAATGAAAAGATTATCGGATCGGGCAAACCGATGGAATTTTCAAAGCATGCTTTAACCCGGGAAGAAATCAGTATGTACGAATCGCAGGCTGTGCATCAAATCATCAAACCGCTTGCGCCTTCCGGCAATCAATTCCTCGATTATTACGATCAAACCGTCCCATTTGAATCGTATTTGACCCCAAGTACGCTTGCTTCCAGCCACAATGCCGGCCTGGCAAAAGAAGTGGAATCGGTGCGCGCATCCATTGCCGAACTGAAACGCATCAGCGGTGATTACCACCGTTTTTTGGAAAAACTCAAAATCGACAGCAGCGCCGCGCCGCTCGCAGCCCTGCGGCAGGCAGCACAGTTCGATACTTTGGTGAGTATTACGCTCCTGTGGATGCATGCCTTCCGCAACAACGCCGCTCCGGGTGATTCGAGCATCATCGTGCGCGACACGGTGGTGGTGCATAAAAAAATGAAAATGTTGTCCGGTGAGGAAATTACCTACGACAGCATCTGGATTATTCCGCTTGTAAAAGGCGCAGGCCAGTGGATGACCCTGCAGCAATTCAACGAAGTGATGGACGACACCCTCCAGCGCAAATTGTTTTTGGGCCTGCTCTACCAGCGGCTCAGCGCAGTGGAGGGCGGGGTGCATTACAGCACGCCCAACCTGGCTTTGTTGGCTACCAAATTTATGAATACCGTGTATGAAATCGACGATGCCCGCGCGATACTGCACTATAAAAAAGAGCACAACAACGCGCTGGGTTTCGAGGACTATTACCCTTTCATCCGCTCCATAGTCGACATGCTTAATGTGGTGCTGGAAACGCCGCTGGGCCCGGGCGAACAGCCGCTGAAAGAACGTTTGTCCCAGCTCAGCGATTTGCCCGACATCTCCAACGAGTCGCTTTCCCTGTTTGAAAATATTTTTGCAGAAAACTACGGCAGCGCCATTCGAAACGTGGTGCAACTGTTGTCCATCACCTGGGGGCTGCGCAAAAAAGACTATGCGGATTTGTCTTCCGATTTTGGTACAAAAGAGCCTTTGAAAAACCGTTTGGAAACAACCCATTCGGCAAAATCGAACCGGCGCAGCAATGAAAAAATAAAGTCGGCCGTGCTGACCTACGGTACTTTTATGGCCAATATGGTGGAAGCGGAAACGCCCGACCAGGTCAAAGCCGCCATTTCGGCGGTAGCGGTACCGCCCGGCAGTTCGTCATTGAAGCGCAACGCCCGGCTGAATGTGGGCGTCAACGGCTATTTCGGCCTGGGCTTTCACCGCGAAACCCTGACCGCCGATTCGCTCGCTGGCAACTTGCGCCAAAGCGGCGCTATCGGTCTTTCCGTGCCCGTCGGCATCGCCTTCAGTATGGGTCAGTTGCAGATCGGGCGGCGCGAACAATCGTTCAGCCTGTTTATTCCCGTACTCGATTTGGGCGCCGTCACTACCTACCGGCTCAACCAGAAAGACCTGCCTTCTGAACTGCCCAAACTGAGTTTCGGAAACCTGATTTCCCCCGGCGCGTACCTTTTATGGAATATCCCGAAATCACCATTCACTATCGGCGGCGGGGCTCAGTTCGGACCACAGTTGCGCCAGATCTCGGTGGATGGAAAAAGAATCAGTTCCAGCGCCTGGAAGTATGGCCTTACCTGTGCTATCGATGTGCCGATTTTCAATTTGTATACGCAGCAGGAAAGGGAGTTAAGGAAGAGGAGAAAATGAGGATTATTCAATACTGCGAATAATGGGTTGAAACTAATCCAAATCGCCATGAATTACTTGAATTTCCCCCCCCACCCTGGGTGTCATTCTGAGCGTAGCGAAGAATCTGCCCAAGAAAAAGTGCAAATATTGCTTTTCACGCTTGGGCAGATTCTTCGCTACGCTCAGAATGACACCCGGGTTAGGAGCAGTTTCAATCATATTTTGGCGATTTTGATTCGAAATACCCCATTTTCGCATAAAGTATTATCTCGATTCCACGTAAAAGATTGCTCTCCACATGCGTACGCTTAACTTTTTACTGTTTTTTGGCCTTTTTATGTCCGGCTGTATGTCCATTGATTCGAAACAGCAAACCAACGAGACGAAGGAAATAGCAATCGCCGGCATCGACACCATCAACCATCAAATCATTATCGACTTGCCCGTTTTGGCCGCACAAGGCAAACTGCCCCCCGAAGATACCATCCATTTCAAAAGAGACCCGCATTTCAACAACCTGGAAAAAGATTTTATCGGGTTCCCTTTGACCGATCTGCTTAAAACTGCCTTCGAGCGGTTCCATATCGACACAGCCCAGGCAATTGTTCTTTTTGAATGTTCAGACGGTTATACACCAACCGCTCCGCTTGCGCTTATGTACGGGAAAAACAAACCCTATGTCGTTTCGGCTGATGCGGCTGCCGCTACAGGAGGAAAATGGGTGCCCGGGTTCGAAAAATTCGCGCCTTATTACCTGGTCTGGGGCGATTACCTGCCTGCCGACCATTGCTATGTTTATCCATACAGTCTGTTGAAAATCAAGGTGTTATCCATCCAAAAGGCATTCAAAAACGCCTATCCGTCCGACAACCCGGACATGGTAAGGGGTTTCAGCCTTTTCAGCCAAAACTGCATGAAATGCCATGCCATCAATGCCGTGGGCGGCGGAATGGGCCCGGAATTGAACTACCCTAAAAACATCACGGAATACTGGAGCGACGCCAACATTATTGCCTTTGCCAAAAACCCGCCAGCCTTCCGCATCAACAGCAAAATGCCGTCTGTTACAGATTTAAATGACGAAGCGTTTGCGGAAATCGTCAAATACCTGAAATACATTTCCAAACACAAAGTAATAGAATGAACTATTCATCCATCATCCGGACCGCCCAAGCCCTGCTGGTTTTTATGCTGGGCTGCTACATCCTGACGGTTTTTTTTACCAATGTGACCGACTACAATGTCAATTTCACCTTCATGGAAAAAGTGTCGGGCATGTCCGACACTTTTTCGGAACACAACCGCTGGAGGAGTATTACCAATTCCTCGCTCATTCATTTTTTATACTGGATCGTTATCGGGACAGAAGGCCTGAGCGGAATGTTCTGTATGTCCGGCGCCTGGCGGCTTTGGAAGCACCGGAAGGCCGGCCCCGGCGATTTTGCGCAGTACAAAACCCATGCATTTTTGGGCATATTCATCGGGCTGATGCTCTGGCTTGGCGCTTTCCTGACCGTCGGTGGCGAGTGGTTTCTGATGTGGCAATCAGACGAATGGAATGCGCAGGATACGGCATTTCACCTGGCAGAGGTGTACGGGATTGTGTTGCTGGTGCTGATGAAGGAATAGTACCTCAAAGGCCGTTGCATGGCCAAATGCGCCGTATACTCTACGCCTTCACTACTCACAACTCACAATTCACAACTCACATCCCCTCCGGTACATCTTCCTCCGTATCCAGGTCTGCCAGCACCGGCAATTCGGCACAAGTCAGCCCCGCAGCGTTTATTTTTTCCTGCGTTTTACTCCGAACCGTCTCCGTGCTCCATTCGATATCCTGAAACACGCTGCTTTCCAACTGCTTCATACCCAACAGGTAATAGCCGCCGTCGGGTGTGGGTCCGATCACAAAATCGGCGTGATCGAGTGCGTCGAAAGCCTGTTGGAGCAACGCGCCGCTCAGTTCCGGGCAATCGCTGCCGATGATCAGCGCTTTATGTGCGCCGGCCAGGAATGCCTCCCGGAAAGCCGACTCCATGCGTTCGCCCAGATCGCCGGGGTGTTGAATTTTTTTCTGAAAATCAGACTCCGGCCAGTTGTCTGCCGAAGGAATAAAATCGGTGTAAAACAGCCAGCGCCGGGCAGCCACGCCCTGTGCCGCCCGGCGCGTGCGGTCGAGCAGCAGGTTGTAAATGCGCAATGCTTCCACATCGCCGACGGTGCGGGCCAGCCGGGTTTTTACTTTTCCCAACTGAGGATTGCGGATGAAAATGAGTAGAACGTTCATGGTCGTGAGTTGTGAGTCGTGAGTCGTGAAAGGCATCCAGTTAAAGTGTAGATCCTGCTAACTGTATGCCTTTCACGATTCACGACTCACGATTGACGACTCACGTTTCTCCAGCGCTTTCCTCACGCTTCCATGCTCCAGCAGCAGCGCCTGCGCCGCATCATATTCCATTCCTGTGCTTTGAACAATCATACGAGTGCCGCGGTCGATCAGTTTTGTATTGGAGAGTTTCATGTCCACCATTTTATTGTCCTGCACCCGGCCCAACTGGATCATGACCGAGGTAGAGATCATGTTCAGGATCAGTTTTTGAGCCGT
>JADLCC010000418.1 GCA_020847425.1 Saprospiraceae bacterium | reverse complement strand
GGTATCGATTACAAACCGAACGATCACCTGTCGTTTTTCTACTCGCCCTGCGGTATTCAAATGATCTTTGTATCCGACGATTCTATCGCAGCCCGCGGTATCCACGGCAACAAAGTCACCCGCGATGCCGACGGCAGTATCAGCAAATACAGCAAATCTTTTTTTGGACTCGGTTCGGAGTTGAAAGCCGGATACAACAACAAATATTTTAACAACCGACTTTCGGTGACCAACAGCCTGCGCCTGTTCTCCAATTACCTGGATCACCCGGAAAATATCGACGTGTTGTTTACCAACAATTTCAGCATTGTTATTTTTAAAGGGCTTTCTCTCGACCTGCTCGGCGAATATTTTTACGACAACGATGTACTCGTACAAAAAGATGGCAACGGCGACGGCATTTACCAGATTCAGGTGAATGCAGACGGAACCACTACCGGACCGGACCGCATCGGCCGGGGCGGGCAACTGACGGGGGCGTTTTTGTTGAAATTCAGCAAGATATTTTAAGATTTACCACATAGGCACATAAGTAGTTATCAGTTATTAGTTATCTGGCTTGATACTCAAGCATTTGTATAAAAAACAACTCAAACTGATTTTAACTCGGCACTTAGAAAACGTAGTTTGGAGTAGTCTTCGGCTATGTTTTCTAAGTATCAAGTCGATATTAGTTTAGATTAAGTTCTTTGTAAATGCTTGAGTATCAAGCCAGATAACTGATAACTGATAACCGATAACTACTTATGTGCCTATGTGGTAAAAAGCCATATCTCCTCATGAAAATACTCATGGTCTGCCTCGGCAATATCTGTCGGAGTCCGCTCGCCGAGGGCATAATGAAACAAAAAGCCGTTGAAAATGGTCTGGAATGGGCCGTTGACAGCGCCGGAACCGGTTCGTGGCATATGGGGCAACTGCCCGACCGAAGATCCATTGCCATTGCCCGAAAAAAAGGCATCGATATCAGCGACCAACGCGCAAGGCAGTTCCAAACAATTGATTTCGAGCGGTTTGATATAATTTTTGTGATGGATACCCAGAACCAGTCTGATGTATTGCGGCTGGCTTCCAACGAAAAGGATCGCGAAAAAGTAGCGCTGATACTCGACCAGACGTATCCCGGTCAGCGCAAATCGGTACCCGATCCGTATTACGACGATAATGGTTTTGAAGAAGTGTTTGACTTGCTCGACCAGGCTTGCAGCGTTTTTATTCGCCGCTACATATAGGCTTACCCCAATATCAATTCATACGAGAGTGCTCAAAAAACTGTGGCACACCTTAACCAACTAATTGATTTTCAATGTTCTGAATATGGGTGTGCCACAGAATTTTGAACACCCTCTATTCATACCGCGACATGCGCTATTTCATCACCCTGGCCTATCACGGCGCCCGGTTCAATGGCTGGCAGATACAACCCAATGCACCTTCCGTGCAGGAAACATTGGAAACGGCCTGCAGCACTATTCTGCGGCAGCCCATCGGTATTACCGGCTGCGGGCGTACGGATACCGGTGTGCATGCGCGGTATTATGTGGCGCATTTTGACGCGGAAGGCGATCTGCCCGACCGGTTTTTACTGGCATTAAACGGGATATTACCTGCCGGCATTGGCGTGTACAGTGTTCGGGCCATGCCCCCCGAAGCACATGCGCGGTATGATGCTTACGAACGCAGTTATAAATATTACATTTCCCTTCGAAAAAACCCATTCGCTACGGAATCTGCGTGGTTTTATCCTCAAAACAGGCTTCTGGACCTGGGAAAAATGCAGGAAGTCGCCGATGTACTCCCGAAGTACCGCGATTTTTTCCCGTTTTGCAAAACCCATAGCGGTGTGGATTCCTATACCTGTGAACTAAGAAGCGCACACTGGGAACTGCTTCCGGATGAGCATTTGCTGGTGTTTCATATCACCGCCAACCGCTTTCTGCGGGGCATGGTAAGGCTCATCGTGGGCGCCTGCGTACAAGCAGGCATGGGACAAATAACAGTACAGGATGTCCAAAAGGCTTTGGATGAGCAAAAAAGCCTAAAAAAAAGCCTGAGTGTGCCACCGCAGGGGTTGTTTCTGACGGATGTGAAGTATCCGTATCCAGTGTTTTAGTGTTTTGGTGTTTTAGTGTTTTGGTGTTTTAGAGTGGAGACCCTTGGGATTTCGAACTAATTCCAAGCGCTACCGCCCTAAAACACAAAAACACTAAAACACTAAAACACTAAAACACACAAACCCTAAAACACCATATCATAAAACCCACGCACAAACTGCCCGCATTTTTCCGGCGCTTCCCACATACCCATATGCCCTACTCCCGGCAAGACATGCAGGTCGCAAACGGGCGGCAGAGCGGCCGCTTTTAAAGCATTGTCGAGCGGAATAAGAGCGTCTTCCGCGCCCAGCAAAAACTGGACCGGGCAAGGCGCCTGTTCCAGCGTTTTGAGGTAGGCAGGTCGCCCGATCATGGCCTCGATGGCTGCAATAATACCTTCCGGGTGTTGCTTTTTCCCGTTTTCGATCAAGGCGCCGACCACTTCCGGGTGTGCGGCTGCAAATGCCGGCGCAAACAATCCGGGAAACAACTGGGTCACATACAAATCGCGTTTGCCATGCCGCAGCATTTCAATCCCGCGACGGCGTATCTCGATGCGTTCGGCGCTATCCGGATAAGGATGGGAATGAAAGAGCACGACGCCTCCCAGGTGTTCGGGATACCGCTGCATGTATTCCTGGGCTACGTACCCACCCAGTGAATGCCCAACCAGCACACATTTTTTCACTTCCAGCAATTGAAGCGCCGCGTGAATTGCTTCGGCGTACGCTTCCACGCTGCCCGAAACGGGCAAACCGGAACCACCGAAACCAGGCAAATCCAGGCGTATCAACGGCAATGGCTCAAGGAAAGGCAAAATAGGGTCCCAAACGGATGCATCTTCACAAAAGCCGTGAATTAATACCAGCGGCAGGGCGCCGGCCGGCCCATCGAGGTAATAAGCGATTTCCTGTTGCCCGGAGATTTGAATTTTTTTCATCCTTTCATAACTGCAAAAAACGCTTAGTGTTCAAATGATCAAATTTTGAATCCGTTCAAAAAGTCGCTTGAATAACGCAGATTTCGCCGGGGATTTCCCGACTTTTGCAGCACCACCACCACAACGTTCACACTTACATAATTGCTATTATGTGGCTTTCAGTCCCTGCCAATACTGATTTTTCTATTCATAACCTGCCATTCGGCATTTTTCACACCGGCGATGACCGCGCACGCGCCGGCATAGCCATTGGAGATCACATCATCGATTTGGTTGCCGCAGCCGAAGCCGGTTTGTTCGGCAAAATCCGGCTTTTCAAAAAGGTATTCGCACAAAATACCCTCAATGAATTTATCGGCATGGGCAAATCTGCCACCAACCGCGTCCGGCGTAAAGTGCAGGACTGGCTCCATCTGCCTGCTGCGCCTGCCAATGCGGCCCGGCTGCTCATCGATCGCCGCAGCGCTACCATGCTGATGCCGATCAGGATACCCAACTACACTGATTTTTACAGCAGTATCGAACACGCGACCAATGTGGGCCGGATGTTCCGCCCCGACAACCCGCTGTTGCCCAACTGGCGCTGGTTACCTGTGGGTTACCACGGCAGGGCTTCATCCATCGTAGTAAGCGGTACGCCGATTCGCCGGCCCTGGGGACAAATTGTACCCAAAGGCCAGGAAACGCCGGTTTATGCGGCGTCGCAACAACTTGATTTTGAACTGGAAATGGCATTTGTGATTGGTAAAAACAGCGAACTAGGCCAACCCGTCACTGTTGAAAAAGCGGATGAATACATTTTCGGTTTGTTGCTTTTCAACGATTGGAGCGCCCGCGATATACAGCGCTGGGAGTATGTACCCCTGGGCCCTTTTCTCGGAAAAAATTTCGGCTCCAGCGTGTCGCCCTGGATCGTCCCCCTGGAAGCATTGAAACCTTTCCGCGTAAAAGGTCCGAAACAAAAACCCGCGCCCCTGGAATACCTGCAACAAAAAGGCAAACAACAATATGATATCGATCTGGAGGTAGTGATTACACCCGCCAATAGTGCGCAGGAAACGGTGCTATCCAGGTCCAACACCCGGCACCTATACTGGTCGATGGCGCAACAACTGGCACACCATACGGTAAATGGCTGTAATGTGCAGGTTGGCGACCTGATGGCGTCCGGCACTATTAGCGGTCCAACCCCGGGCAGTTACGGTTCGCTGCTCGAACTCAGTTGGGGCGGCAAAAATCCAATCCCGCTAAACGGCGCTATTACCCGCACGTTTTTGGAAGATGGAGATACCCTGACCCTCCGGGCCGGAGCCGAAAAAGACGGCATCCGGGTGGGTTTTGGAGAAGTAAGCGGAATGATCCTGAAATAGTCCGAAGTCTAACAAGTGCGAAGTCGTCAGTCCGAAGTGCAACAAGTCCGAAGTCGTCAGTGCAAAGTGCGAAGTCGGGTTACGCTTGGCCGCCACCGCCCCCTACAGGGTGAGGTCATTGACTTACGGGATCATGACCCTGAAAGGGTCAAAGGTGAATAGCCCCGTATGAAATGCGGGGATATTACGAAAAACGTTATAACAACCCTGAAAGGGTTGAATGTGAAGTTGTTACGTGCAGATTCCATTATATTCAACCCTTTCAGGGTTGCTAAAACTCGATCATTTTTCCCCGAATTGCATTCGGGGCTATTCATATTCAACCACTTCGTGGTTCGGAAAATCGCTAAGAGCGTGTTCGGGAATTTTTGGCGGAGCATGAAAAAGTGGATTTTTTGGCAGTTTTGCTCGTTTTTTCAGGAGCATAGCGGTGACTACGTGACTGAAAAAAGGTGAAAAACTGCCGAAAAAGACGT
>JADLCC010000417.1 GCA_020847425.1 Saprospiraceae bacterium | reverse complement strand
GGTTCCAACCTCGTGCCGCCTTCCATAAAAACGGGTGAAACCCGAAAGATAACCGGCTCGAGGTTGGGACCTCGCGCCAGCAACTAATAAACAAAGAATCTATCAATACCACACACCATGCCCAGCTCCTACAAAATCAAAGGTACCGTCGTAAGCAGTGCGACCAATAAAGGAATGCCCAATGTACAGGTCGGATTGCTCGACCTGGCCAAGATCATTCCATCCATCATAGCCGGTATTACCACCAATGCAGAAGGAAAGTTTGAATTGGTGGTTGAACAAAAAACCCTGCTTTTATCTTTCGGGAATCGTTTGCCCGAGATGTATTTTCAAGTAACAGACGGCAATAAAATCATCGCTTCTACAGAAGACGAAATGTGGTGGAGCCCGCAGCTGCCGAAGCAGGACTATGTCATTGCAGTAAAAGAAGAAGTCGTTTCGCCTCTTCCCGATGGAGGCAACAACACTGGCAATGTACTTACAGTACGCGGGTTGGTGACCAATATGAATGCTGAGCCCTTAGCCAATCAAAGCGTCTTGTTGATAGACATTGACCTGCGCGGCGCGGCTGTGTACAAAAAAGCGATCAGCGCGAAAGCATTAGAGCAGGATGGAATCGAGGTCCTGGGTACTGCCCTGACCAACGACAAAGGACAGTATGAAATCAAGTTTACCGCAGCAACTTTTGCCCAACAGGAAATAGCCCTGCCGGATGTCGTTGCATTTGTCGTGGCAAATGATGAGATCAGTGGCAGATCGGCACTGTCCAATAAAAAAGACTGGAACAAGGACAAGGAACTGGAGAATCTGAATATCATTTTGGCCCAATCCACCCAACGGGGTATATCAGAATACAGTCGCGTGATGCAGGTAATTGTGCCTTTTGTGGAAAAAAGTAAACTACATCTTTACGATTTATACGATTCACAGGATCAGATTCAGTTTTTAGCCACAGAGACGGAACAGGAATTGCTGCATGTCGCTATATTGGTTGAGGCCGCCAAAAGGGCGTCGGAATATCCGACGAATGCGCTTTCACACGAACTGCTTTACGGGCTTGGCCGGCAACAGGTGTCGTTACAGTTTTCCTATTTGGCGCTCCTCAAAAAATCCAGCATCCGCGCTGCCCTCGGTAAATCCATCGCCGACAATATCATTGCCCCTCATGAAGATAAAATCCTCAAATATTTTACGGATGGGTTATCTGCTTTGGCCGGCGCAGCTATCCTCAACAAGACAGCGGATGCTATGGGGCAGGCTATCCGCCAGGTATTAGGCCTTTCCCTCTCCGATACAAGCCAGCAATCTGCCTTCCTGCGGGCGCAACAAGAATATGTTGGTAGTCCGGAAAAATTTTGGAGCGAATACCTCCCGGCACTACCGGAATTTGTCGGAAACGACAAGGCCATTCAGGGGCTTTTACTGACCAATCAATTGTCTGCCCTGACCCAAAATCATCTTCCGCTCATGGAAGAAATACAGGTGGCGCGGGGCATCAGCGATCCGGTCCAATTGATGCGACTGAGCGATGCGGACTGGGTGGACATGATTGGCAAAGTAGGCCCACCGGCCTCCACCCAACTGAGCAAAGAGCAATTTGCCACCCAACTGCAAGACACCCTGAACATGGCTTTTCCTACGCAAAGAATCGCTATTTTGACGGAAAGCAATGCCTTTGGTTTAGCGGAAACAACCAATTACAGTCTGCAAAACTTTTTCAGCGCAGCACCGGATTTCGATATCCGGAAATCAAAAATTGACGATTACGACAATCTCATCCAAAGTGTCGGCAACGGACAGGGTTCAGCAGTTAAACAAGAACTGCAAACCCTGCAACGCCTCTTTCAGATCAGCCCCGATATCAAAACGCTGACTGCTTTGAAAAAGCTCGACTTCCGTTCGGCCAGACAGATCAGCGGAATACCCGAAGATAGTTTTATGACCGCACTCAGCGGTTCGATTGGATCGCCGGAAGCCCAGGCCGTGATGTTTCGGGCCCGGCATATCAGCAAAATGACCGAACAGGTGGCCACCATGCTGCAACGGGAAGCCATCTCCCTGCAACCGGCTATCCTCCAAACGATTGGATTAACCGAAGTCATTGAAAAACACATTCCCAACTTTCAGGAATTATTCGGCGCCACCAGTATTTGTGAATGTGAGCATTGTCGCTCGGTATATGGCCCGGCGGCATACCTGGTAGATTTGTTGCGATTCTTAGACAAAAGTGTTAAAAACAATGCTGCTCCGGCACAAAGCCCCTATGAAGTATTGATGTACCGGCGTCCCGATCTGGCCTACCTGAAACTCAGCTGCGAAAACACCAATACTATTATTCCTTATATCGATCTGGTCAATGAGATATTGGAATATTATGTTGTTGCCGGGGACCTCGACGCTGCCGCAGCGTATGATACCGGCGACACGACTGCTGCCGAATTACGGGCCAATCCTCAAAACATGCAACAGACGGCATACAGCGAGATTGCTAAAAAGGTTTATCCATTTACGCTGCCTTACCACCAGCCTTTGGATGTGATTCATACATATCTGGATCATTTGGGTATTAATCGGGCCACCTTAATGGAACAGTTCAAGACCAATAATGAGCTGGTTACGCAGAATACGATTGCCGCAGAAAGACTAGGGCTTTCGGAAAGAGAATTTGAAATCATAACGACTTATAACTTCTCAGAAACGTTCCAGGCTGAAACGGTAAATACATTTTATGGCTATGATACGGCCGATTCATTTAAGCCGCTTATCCGGGAAGTACCCGAATTATTAAACAGGACCGGTATCCGTTATATCGACCTGGTCGAAATTTTAAAAACCCGCTTTATTAATCCGGGACAAGCGGCGCTAAGTATCATTGAATCAATCTTTATAGGTTCAGGGATTTCTTCCGACAGCCTTTATCATACCTTAAAAAGCATCTATGACGGAACCCATACGGAAGAGCCCGGCTCCGCTTTCTCCACAGCTTTACTGGCCGCTTCAGCGTGGAGTTATACGGATTTTAGCGCGTGGGTGCAGGAGCATTTCCCTCAACTGGAGGCATTGGTCACACTTTATGAAGAAGATTCCGCCTGCAATATAGGCGCCACGGTGCTGCGGAGCCTCCAAGGCCTTTACACCCCTACCGACGGCCCGGGAAACGATGGCGCCGATTTAAGCGACCTGTTTTTGTCCCGCCTGCACCGGTTTATCCACTTATGGCGCAAAACGGGTTGGAGTATTCATGAATTAGACCTGCACATCACCGCCTCCGCTGAATTGGACCTTAACCCAGCTCTGCTCAGAAAATTAGCGGTTGTCCAGCAGATCAGGGCAGAGGTATCTGTGCCGCTTCCGCAGCTGACTACTTTTTGGGGAGTCATCGATACGTATGGCCAGCAATCGCTGTACCGGCAGATTTTCCTCAACAAAGCCATTCGGTCAGCAGACGAAACATTTGCAATTCAGCGCGATGGAAGGGTGTTGACCCAATCCGTCCCAAT
>JADLCC010000416.1 GCA_020847425.1 Saprospiraceae bacterium | reverse complement strand
GCTGCGTGGAAACAGTTGAGGTGGCCTGTGGGCACCGTCAGGATGACTTTTTCGCTGCTGCGGTGCAGGGTGTCGTCGTAAAAAATGAATTGGGACAACTGGTTCATCGAATCCAGCGGTGAAGAATAGTACAGGAAAATGCGGTGGTTGCGCTCCCAGTGGGGGTCGACGGCGATGCCCATCAGGCCGTC
Source organism: Saprospiraceae bacterium (assembly GCA_020847425.1). GTDB lineage: Bacteria > Bacteroidota > Bacteroidia > Chitinophagales > Saprospiraceae > M3007. The sequence continues at coordinate 5,631 of JADLCC010000416.1, read as the reverse complement.
GCCCATTTCCGAATAAACCGGCAATTTGGCCACGACGCTGAGGTGCGCTGTGGCAGGGTCAAACAGGCGCAGGTACCCGTGGCGCTCTACGAGCAGTATTTTGCCGTCGGGCAACTGATCCAGTTCCATGGGTTCGTTGAGTTGATCCGCAACCACGGTTTTGACAAAACGGGTCTGATCGGGTCGGGGCAGGCTGCGTGCAAGGCTGTAATTCAGCGGTTTGTGCGCCCCGATGGCGTAGCAGATACCGCCGAGCAGGTGTTGGCGGAAAGCAGGGTCGCTGTAAGCCTCGGGTAAGTGTCCCAATGACGTGTAAAAGGACCTGCCACCGTCGAAAGGATGCTGCCAGGCCAGTGGATGGCGCCCTTTTTCAAACTGTCCGGCCGGCAAACTGCCACCTTTGTATTTGTTTTCATCGATACTCAGGAGAATTTCCAGATCAGGTTCGTAGTGCCTGAAATTGTACCATTCGTCTTTCCAGGACCAGTCTTTGCAGCCTAAATGAGCCGTCGAAGCGTCATCACATTTTTCCACCTGCACACTGCAATCCTGGATAACCGGATGGTCTTTAAAATAAGCCCCCAGCAAACTGCCGTACCAGTGCCAGGTGTATTCCGTAGCCGATGCAGCGTGTATACCTGCAAATCCGCCGCCTGCCTGGATGTAGCGCTCGAAAGCGACTTCTTCATCTGGGCCCAGCACTTCGCCGTTGGTGCTGAGAAAAATGACTGCGGCGTACCGTTTGAGGTTTTTTTCGTTGAACTGGCGGCTGTCTTCTGTGGTGTCTGCCCAAATACCGTTTTGATAACAGAGATCGACCAGGGCTGCTTTTCCCGCCTCGATACTTTGGTGGCGGTAACCAAATGGGCTGGTTTTGGAAAAAACAAGCACCCTTGGCGGAACAGGCGATCCGCAGGAAATAAAAATACAAAACGCTGGTAACAGCAGGCTATAAAAGGGCAGGAAAGCAGTAGCAGCAAATCTTGTGTAACGCATTGGTTTTCATGGCCTTTTGCAAATTTACCCTTTACAGATCTTCGTACTCTGTTTCTCCCTGTTCATCCCTGTAGGAAATCGCCCACAAGCCGCCGAATGTCAGCAGGCCATTGATAAGGATGGTTAAAAAGCCTACATCAAACCATTGTTTGCAGGTCACTTCAATCAGCCAGGTCAATATCGGAGCTGCCACACAAACAGGCAAGGCATAGCGGTCGTGTATTTTCAGGTTGGTAAACAATCCGAAAGAAAACAAACCGAGTAAAGGCCCGTAGGTATACCCCGCGATTTTGAAAAGCAGGGAAATGACGGCGGAACTGCTGACCGCATTGAGAATCAGGATGATTACCACAAATGCCGCCGAAAAGCCGAGGTGTACGAGGATACGGGTTTTGCGCTGCCGCAGTTCCAGTTGCTCGTCGTGAGCCTCTTTTTCGGAAGCGTAGGCGAAATGTTCCGGCTGACTTTTGTTTTTTTCAAAGTTCAAGAAGTCGACACAAAAACTGGTGGTCAGCGCCGTCAGCGCCGAATCGGAACTGGCATAAGTACTGCCGATCAGGCCCAGGATGAAGAAAATGCCCGCTACGGCATCCAGGTGATCGAAGGCGATTTTGGGGTAAAGGTGATCGGTACGGGCGGGTATTTCCAGGCCGATGGCACCGGCGTACAGGTACAGCAATGCGCCGAGTGTCAGGAATAAAAAATTGATAATCACCAGGTTAACGCAAAAAAGCAGCATGTTTTTTTGTGCTTCCCGGATGTTTTTGCAAGCCAGGTTTTTTTGCATCAGGTCCTGATCCAGACCGGTCATGGCAATCGCAATCAGCGCGCCGCTCACAAACTGCTTGACGAAGTGGTTCGGATCTGTCAGGAAATTATCGAAGAAAAACACCTGACCGTATCGCCCGCCCATGACGGACGAGAACAAGCCGCCGCCGCTCAGGTTCAAGGCTTTGCCAATGGTAAATACCGTAAATACCAGCGCCGCTAGGAAAAAAGTGGTCATGATCGTATCCGTCCAAATGATGGTTTTTAGGCCACCTTTGTAGGTATAACCATATATCAGGGCCAGCATGATGATGACGGTAACGGCAAAAGGCACACCCAACGGGCCGAATACAAACATTTGTAACACACTGGCTGCCAGGAACATACGCGCTGCCGACCAGAGGGTTCGCGACATCAGAAAAAAGCCTGCGCCGGTTTTGTACGACCACCAGCCGAAGCGTTGTTCCAGGTACCCGTAAATGCTGGTCAGGTTGAGCCGGTAATACAGCGGCATCAAAACAGTTGCAATAAACAGGTAGCCGAGCAAGTAGCCGAACACCACCTGCATATAGGAAAAGCCCATGTTCAGCCCCGAACCGCCTACTGCGCCCGGAATACTGATGAAGGTGACACCACTGATACTGGTGCCGATCATGGCGTAAGCCACCACATACCACGGCACCTTTCTGTTGGCCAGAAAAAAGCCGTCGTTGCTCACACCGCGCCCGGTGTACCATGCCACGCCGACCAGCATAGCAAAATACAACAGTAAGACAATCAGTACTAGGGTAGGAGTAAGGTGAACCATAGTGCAATGGTACGTAACTTATCAGGTTTTTTCAACCTTCACTTTTTGTCTTTTGAAATATTCGCGGAAAGAAATCATCCGTTGTTGCTCTTCATCCCAGAGTTTGTTGAAAATACAGCGCAGACTCTGCCAAAAAGTGATTTTATTGGCAACCTGGTCGAGTACCGGGTTTTCGTGGTGACAACGCGCCAGTTGATAGTTCGGTACCAGCGGATTCAGGTGGTGGATGTGGTGATAACCTATGTTTCCGGTAAGCCAGTGCATCAGGCGCGGCAGTTTGTAATAGGAGCTGCCCTGAACCGCTGCCAGGATATAGTCCCATTTGTCTTTCCACTGTTTATAGGTTGTTTCATGCTGGTGCTGTACATAAAAAAACCAGATAGCGATGGTTCCAAAAGCCACCAGAATGGGGAAATGTACCAGTAAAAAGGCTTGCCAGCCTAAGAAAAAAATAAGGGTCGAATGAATCGTCAACAGGAGGATATTGTTCCACAAAAGGGATCGGTTGACAACTTCCCATCCTTTCAACCGGATGATCGGAAAACGGTTGTTGTAAAAAATATAGAAGAGTGGCCCGAGGACGAAAAGCACGGGTGCACTGCGGAAAATCATATATTTTATTTTTCCGAAACGGCTTAATTCACTAAACTCCTCGACAGTCAGCGTATTGATGTCGCCAAGGTCGCGGTTTTCGCCCAAAATACCGTTGTGCCCATGGTGGTAATTGTGGTTTTTAGCCCAGTATCGGAATGGGAGAAAAGTCAGAAAACTACTTGCAGCGCCGATAATATTATTCGCTTTGCGGGAAGCCGTGAATGACTGGTGACCGCAGTCATGCTGGATAATAAAAATACGAACCAGAAAAAAAGCATTGATGATCGCCAGCGGCAATACCAGCCAGAAGGATACATCAATCAGGAAATACATGGCTACCCAAATGCCTGCAAAAGGTAAAAATGAATTAATTATTTGAATAACAGCCTTTTTGGTGTCAGGTAGTTGATAGGATTTTACAATGGCGGGCAGACGTTGCAGGATAGAGGGGTCGTACTTGTGCTGAAAATTTCCCATTGAGATATTGATATTTTAAGTCAGGGTTGAGTCCCTATGCATATTGGACCCATCCGAATCGCCGCCAAAAGTCCGGTAATTTGTTGAGACCCCATAATAAAAAGTCCGAAGTCGTAAGTCCGAAGTTGTCAGTCCTGAAAACAGGTGGCGCGATCATGTGAAAGAAGGCCATATAACAGTGTGAGGGGGCGAATGTTGTATTGAACGCAAGTAGTGCCGGGAAGGATAATGTAAGTTCTATCAGCAGATCAATGCCTTGTTGCTGATTTACCTGGAATTCCCAAACTTTATTTTAGAAAATCCATTCAAGTGAATTTAATCATTTGCTTTTTATCTTTGCAAAACACAATCTATTCATAAAGGTTAACGATTGCTTCATTGCTGCACAAGTCGGTAACAGAATTACATTTTAACCCGTTTTCGCTACATAAATTCTTAATATTGATGAAAAAAGTACTATTCGCATTATTGTTTGTTTTAACACAATGGTCATCATTACTGGCCAATTCCGGTATTTTCGACAATGCAATCAGAATTCAGGTAAATGGCGGCGCTACCACGGAATATTACTTTGGTGCACATTGTGTAGGTGCTACCGGTGGATGTTCTGGAAGTAATTCTCCTACTTCTGCGAATTTCGATGGTATTAACGCAGGTAGTGGCATTTTATCTCTAAAAATAATCTGGGCAGAGGTCAGAACATTTAAAAACGGATCTGATAACGTCACTGGAACCAACCTGTTTTATCGTGTATATCCAACTGGCGGTGCCCCGGCTTTTGCACAGGAGGGTATCGCATTTGGAGCAGATCTTGGCGGTGGTGATCAGCGTTGGACAGAAACGCTGAATATTGAGCTTACTACGGGCTTGTTAAATTCAACCGCTTACACCCTGGAAATTTATTCTACGGCCCCTTTTACATATGACAGTGGTAGCGGCACGCATTTTAACAATGCCAGTGGAAGTAACTTTAAAATGACCTTTACAACCAGTGCGGTACTGCCTGTCGAGTTGACGAAGTTCACTGCATCTGCTACAAACAACAACATAAACCTCGCTTGGGAAACCGCCTCCGAACACGACAACCACTTCTTTGAAGTACAACATGCCACCGATGGCCGCAACTGGCGCTCGATCGACCGGGTGTTTTCGCAGAACGGCAACGCGCAGTACAACCAGTCCTATAGTTTCGTAGATCGGCGCCCGGCTACAGGCTCCAATTACTATCGCCTGCGCCAGGTAGATATCGACGGCAATTTTTCATTCTCCAATGTGGTGCAGGTGCGACTCGGTCTTGTGCCAGAAGTGCATGTTTCACCCAATCCCGCCGGCGAAACAGTCTGGCTGACCCTGGAAACAACTGACCTGGAAACGGACAGTCAGGTACAAATTCTGGACGCTTACGGCCGTTTGCTGCGGGAATGGCAGTTTTCGGATCTCAACACACAGCAGGCGATCCCGCTGGATTTATCAGGACTACCTGCCGGGCTGTTGTTTGTGCGTGTGGATGGATTGGAAGCGAAACGGCTCCTGAAACAGTAAAGTTGTTGCGATGGGGTAAAGTTTGCCCCATCGCAACAATTCTTTGATTATCAATGCGTAATCACAACCCTGTTGTTCCATTTGCGTATTGCACCTTCCACCTCGAGTTGGATAAAATACGTTCCGGCGGGTAAAGCGCTCAGGTCCAACTGCCGCGTGTTGCTGCCGTTGTCGAACTGAATGCTTTGTTCCATGACCTTTCGTCCGCTGACATCGGTAATGTTCAGCAAACCCGATCCTTCCTGCGGGGCAACAAAGGACACACTGCACATGCCGCTGGTCGGATTTGGGGTAAAGACCGGTTTGCCCCATGCTTTGCCCAATGCAGCGCTGCGCACGGCAGAAAACTTGAAGGCGCCGTCCGTATCCAGCATTTTGATGCGGTAGTAATATAAAATTCCCTCTAGCGCGCTGCGGTCCTCGTATTGGTAGTCCTGTTTTGCTGC
>JADLCC010000415.1 GCA_020847425.1 Saprospiraceae bacterium | reverse complement strand
TTTCAATGACTTCTGAGACAGCCTCTTCAAATCCTCAAATACACAGCAGGCTTATCGGGTAAAAATATAATACATCAGTACCATCAACAGTAATGTAGCCACCGCTACTGCCATGAGGAACTTGCGCCGTTCTTCGGCATCTTTGGCAGAAGAACGTTGTGGTTTGCTTGTTTTATGCTTGGTAGACATGTTTTTGATATTTTAAGTTAAAGGAAATGTGAACATCATATCGTACGCAAGAGGGAGGGATGAGAGATAGGAATGAGGGATGAGGGATGAGGAATGATAATAGCCACTCTATTATGTAAATTAACCACTTTTAGAGTGGGTATTATCATTCCTCATCCCTCATTCCTCATCCCTTTTCTAATTCAGCCCCTGTTCCCGGAAGATCCGGTTGAGCCTTTTTAGCATGAGCGAAAGTACAGCTGCGGCGGCGGCTAACAATGCAAAATTGACCCAAAAAAAGTCGGCTTTATTATCGTAGCGGTCCCACATGGTGGCGAGTACGCCACTGAGTTTATTGCCCAGAGAAGTGGCCAGTTGCCAGCCCCCCATCATCAGTCCGGTAAGGTGTCGGGGCGACATTTTGGACACCATGGAAAGGCCCATGGGGCTGAGGCAGAGTTCGCCGACTGTGATTACGCCGTATGCACCGATCAGCCAGCCCGCCGAGGCTTTTACGGCGCCGTTGTGGCAGGCGTACACAGCCCAGATGGTTACCAGGGTAGAGAGTGCGGAGATCGTCAGGCCCCACCATATTTTACCCGGCGTGGTTGGTTCCTTGCCTCGTCGCCGTAGCCAGGCAAAGGCAAAAATGATGAGCGGCGTGAGCACCACCACAAAAAATGGGTTGACCGACTGGTAAATTTCCGTGGAAATGAGCGCTTTGTCCTCTCCCTTCGGCGGTCGCTCGGCTTCCGGCACGTTTTTGAAATACGGGTTAATGGAGGCTATTTTTACGATATCGCCTTTCGCATCGCGCTCGGTGCGGAAATGTTCGTCGTATTTGGGGTATTGTGCCGTATCAGTCCGGACGATCTGCGCCATTTTGAGTTGGGTAGCGGGACCTTCCAGCCAGCCCGGCATGTCGCGGTCGGTATAAAATTCGGCCCAGGTAGTGAGCGCCGTACCGTTTTGTTTAAAAATGGCCCAGAAAATAATCACCACGGCATACACCGACAGCAGCGCCTGGATACGCGGCTTGTCTGTAGGGATGGCTTTTTTAAGCGTCCAGAGGTAAAACCCGATCACAGGCAGGCTGCCGAGCATAAAAGCATCTGTGGAGTTGGACCCGAAAATATTACCCGGAATCATCCAGCCGGCAATACCAGTAGCTAAAGCGGGCAGCAAAACGGAGGACAACAACTGCCCTACCCCGGCTTCGTTTTTATCGGTCACTTTGAGCACATCCGCATGGGCATAATGTTTCATCCCGCTCAAAAACACGATCACACCGATAAACATCCCGATACCTGCCGCCGCAAACGCAGCGCCCCAGCCGATGTTCCAGCGCAGCCAGGCCGCAAAAAAGTTGCAGATCAGCGCGCCGATATTGATACCCATGTAAAATATGTTGTAACCGGTGTCTTTCAGTTCCTTGTAGCGCTCTTCATTGTACAAATTCCCCAGCAAAACCGAGATATTTGGCTTGAAAAAACCATTTCCCAGGATCATTACCCCCAGTGCAGCATAAAAGGAGAACAGGTTATTTGGGATCGCCAGCATCAGGTAACCGGCGCCCATGAGCACGCCACCCAGGATGATGCTGCGCCGGTAGCCCAGCAAGCGGTCGGCCAGCAAGCCGCCGATAAAAGGGGTGAGGTACACCAGCGCGATAAACGTTCCGAAAATATCGGAAGCCACCGCGCGATCCATCGACAGGCCGCCCCGTTGCGCATCTGTCATGTACAACACAAAAATGCCGATCATCAAATAATAACCGAAACGCTCCCACATTTCCGTAAAAAAAAGGAAGGGCAGACCAACTGGATGTTTTTTGAACATACTTCAATGATTTAAGTGGAATATCTTTCGCACCGGGCAAATGTAAAAAATGATTTGTTTGTCCGACCTCCATATCTTTGCCCGGCAATTAACTTTCAAAAATTTATCAGCAATCAAGCATTGACTATGTTACAAAAAGTTTTGTTGACGCTCCTCCTCTCCGCAATAAGTGTTGCCTGCGCTATGGCACAACAACCTGCCACAACTCCTGAAGGCCCATCCACTACCCCTCCGCAAATACAGCCGGCTGACAGTGTAATGGTAACCATTATTTTGAAACACCAGCAGGATAAAAACCTGGCTGAAATACGCAGGGTACTGGAAGCCCAGGGTTTTTGGGATATGTTCCCGCCGGAAGATGTTCGGGTGATCTCCTGGACGCTCGCCATCGGCCTCGGCCATGTGATCACTTTGCAGGTACCCGCCGGCGCAGTTCGCCGCCTCAACCTGGCCATCGAAAACGGCGCATGGGGCGCTTATGATTCGGAAATTTACCTTTCCTACGATTACAAATCGATCTGGGAAGACTATGTGGAAAAACGGGAAGATGCAAAAGCGGACCGGAATTAAAAAAAGGCAATACGCATGCTGTTATATTAAACTAACCGTAACATACGTATTGGCAATGTTTGGAACCGCTTTTCCGTTTTAGTGTTTGGTATTTGGTGTTTCGTGTTTGGGGCGCTTTGCCCACTTCACACAATTTAGTTTTGGCAATGAGCCCCAAACAGGAAACACCAAACACGAAACACCACGCTGCTCTAACACCACATTAATACCACCCTTCGGGACAAACCATGAAAAAATTACTCTTTGGCATCGCCATCACCCTGTTGCTGCTGCTTATCGCACTGGTGAGCCTTCCTTATTTTTTTAAGGATGAAATCATCGCCCAGGTAAAAACTGCCGCCAACGAAAGCCTGACCGCGACGGTGGAATTCAAAGATGTTGACATCTCCATTTTTCGCCATTTTCCGAAACTGTCTATCGGACTGGAAGGTCTCGATGTGACCAACGGTCCCGGCCCTTTTGAAGGGGTGAAACTGGTGCAGTGCCCCCGCCTCGATGTGACCGTAGACCTCTGGTCGGCTATTTTCGGCGATCAGGTCGTGGTCAACGGATTGTTTTTTGAACAACCCGATATCCGGGTGTATGCCCTGAGCAACGGCGATGCCAATTACGACATCACCAAACCCGACCCCACCGCAACGGAAAGCGCCGCCACAGAAAGCAGCCCGGTAAAACTGGAAGCATACGGCATCTCCAACGGTAAAATTCTGTACGACGACCGCGGGCTGGATATGAAGATGGAACTCGCCGGACTGGACCATACCGGCTCGGGAGAATTCACATCCGACCTCTACGACCTCGTAATGGAAACGGCAGTGCAGCAACTTTCGGTGAATTACGGCGGTATCCAATACCTGCGCAACGCACGGGCCGACTGGAAAGCCACACTCGGCGCAGATATGAAAAACATGAAGTTTGCTTTTAAAGACAATGACTTGAAAGTCAATGACTTGAGACTGCTTCTGGACGGCTGGGTGCAAATGCCTGAAAACACCGAGGACATACGGATGGACCTCACCTTCGGCACGCCGGCCAATACGTTTAAAAGCCTGCTGAGTATAATTCCGGGCGCCTACACCAAGGATTTCGGCGATGTGCAGGCCAATGGAACGGTACAATTTGCGGGTTTTGCAAAAGGCACCTACAACGAAACGATCTACCCCGCTTTCAAACTCGATTTTAAAGTTGGCAATGCCGACTTCAAATATCCTTCCCTGCCGCTCGGCGTCAGCAACATCAATGTGGACGCTTCCATCAGCAGTCCGACCGCGCGCATGAACGACATGACGGTGAACATCCCGAAATTCAGCCTGCGCATTGGCTCCAACCCGCTGGAAGGCTATTTTAACCTAAAAACACCCGAATCGAACCCAACCGTCGATACAAAAATCAACGGCACGCTCAACCTTGGCGAACTCTCCAAAGCCTTCCCCATGGAAGGCGTAGAGGAACTGGCGGGTATTATCCGCGCCAATATGACCATCAAGGCCTCCATGAACCAGATCGAACTGCAACAGTACGACCAGGTGAATATGGCCGGCGATTTTGGCATGACCGGCATCAGTTACCGCGCAGCAGATATGCCGCCCGTAAAAATCAACCAGCTCAGCAGCAGTCTGACGCCGCAACGCGTGTACATTCAAAATTTCGACGCCAAACTGGGCAAAAGCGACCTGCGCGCAACGGGCAACATCGACAATTTGCTCGCCTATTTCAGTACCAATAAAACCATGCGCGGCAACCTGCAATTCACCTCGAACTACTTCGACGCGAACGAATGGATGGCAGCACCCGAACCCGCCGCTACGGCCTCTAAAGTGCCCAGCGATGTGCCGGCAGCCGCTTCCGAAAAAGTGTTCGACCGCTGGGATTTCCTGGTCGATGGCAAAATCAACAAACTGAAATACGACGTATACGACCTTTCCGATCTCATCATGAAAGGTCATTTTATGCCCAACAAAATGAGCATCGACGATTTCGGCATGAAAATAGGCGGCATCAGCGACCTGCGCGGCTCCGGCCAGGTGCTGAATGCCTGGAACTATCTGTTTGATAACCAGACGGTTGCGGGCACTGTCAACCTGCAATCTTCCTATTTCGACCTGAATCAGTTTATGACGGACGAGCCCCCGGCTGCCACTGCAACTGCCGCTGCCGCCCCACCGGTGGAAGATATTATTCCTGTTCCTGAGAACATGGATATGACCATCAATGCCAATTTTGCCAAAATAAAATACACCACTTACGACCTGAATAACCTGGACGGCAAAATCATTGTGAAAAATGATGTGGCCAAATTACAGGACTGCACCGCCAATGTACTCGGCGGGCAGGTAGCCCTCAACGGCGAATACAATACGCAAAACCTGGCCAAACCCTCGTTCAATATGGATATGGCCCTGCAAAATATGGGCTTTAAAGAGTCGTACCAGAACTTTGTGACCGTCAAAACCCTGGCCCCGATCGCACAACTGATCGACGGCAAATTCAACACCACCCTGTCCATCAGCGGTTTGTTGGGAAAAGACATGACGCCCGATTTTGCGACCCTGTCCGCAGCCGGTTTCCTGGAAACGATCAGCGCTATTTTTAACAATTTCAAGCCGATGAACGCCATCGCCGACAAACTCAACCTGGAGTACCTGAAAAAAATGGAACTCGGCAATACCAAAAACTGGTTTGAGATCAAAAACGGCTCGGTAACGGTCAAGCCCTTCAACGTGCAGGTGCGCGATATCGGCATGCAAATCGGCGGCTCGCACAGCCTGACCAATGAAATGGCGTATTCCATCACTACCAAAACACCGCGTAAAGCATTGGAAAAGAGCGGATTGGGCGCCGTCAACAGCGGCCTGAACCTGCTGTCGAAAGAGGCGTCCAAAGTGGGCGTCAATATCGCGCAGGGCGAATTTATCAATGTGCGTTTCGACCTCACCGGTAGTTTGTTCAACCCCAAGGTGGCCATGAAAATTCTCGGCTCCGACGGGCAAAGCACCATTAAAGACGAAGCCGGCGCAACACTCCAAGCGGGTGTCGACAAAGCCAAAGACTCACTGGGCAATGTCGCCAACCGCGAACTCGACAAGGCCAAAGAACAGGTAAAAGCAACCGCAGATAAAGTCGCCGACAGTCTGCGCAACGTAGCCAACCAGAAACTCAAGGAAGCCACCGACAAAGCCACCCAGGAAGTAAAAGACAAGGTGGGCGAACAGGTCGGCGAAAAAGTGGGGGAAGAAGTCAATAAAAAAGCCGGCGAAGTGCTCGGCGACCAGGGCCAGAAAAAGGTGGATGACGTGAAGAAGAAACTGGATGAATGGGATCCGTTTAAGAAAAAGAAGAAGAATTAATTTGGGGTGTTTTGGGGTTTAGTGTTTTTGTTTTTTGGAATTTAACGCTTGGTTTAAGTACTAAAAGCACTTTTTACCTCACACGAAATTTCTGAGCAATGACCCACTAAAACACAAAAACACCAAAACACGAAAACACATGAAAATCCCTTTGTGGAAAAAATGGCTTTCCCACCTCACGCCCCTCACCATCGAGGAGACGGCTTCGGAGCACAACCCCGAACTGACCGTGGCCTTGTCGCGCGGGCGTTTGCAGCTGCTCAGCGGCGACGCCATTTACTCCTGGGATGACCTGTACCAGAATTTCCTGATCGCATTCGACCACCTGAAAATCGACGAAGAGCCATTTGAGGACGTGCTGATCCTCGGCCTTGGTCTGGGCTCCATTCCTTACATGCTGGAAAATGTTTTCCACCGTGATTACTACTACACGGCAGTGGAATGGGATGAAACCATCTCCGAACTGGCTGCCAAATACACCCTGTCCCGGCTCAATAGTTCGATCGACGTCATCACCGGCGATGCTGAAATTTTTGTACAAGTGACTGAGGAACAATACGATATGGTGATCGTGGATATTTTTGAAGATGAAATCACGCCGCCGCAATTTTGTACGCCCGAATTTCTGGAAACCTGCCGCGACCTGCTGCGCCCCAACGGCATCATCCTGTTCAACCGCCTGCACGGAGAAGACGAAGTGATTCGCTCGGTGACAGAACGTTTTTTTGAGCGCACGTTTAAGAAGGTATTTCCGGAAGCGGAGTATATCGATACAAAGGGGAACTGGATATTGTGGAGCAGGAAAGCATAAGCACAAAAGCAACTGGCAATGAGTTATTGGTTATCCGTTATTGGTTATTCGTGTGATGACCTTTGGCAGAGTTAACAACTTTAGCCAAAGGCCACCACACGGATAACGAATAACGAATAACCAATAACGAATAACTAAAAATGAACGTCCAGCAATCCTACGACACCTGGTCCGCCCAATACGACACCAACAAAAACAAAACCCGCGACCTCGAAGCGCAGGCCTTGCGCACTACCCTGTCCGAAATCAGTTTTGACACCTGCCTGGAAATCGGCTGCGGCACCGGAAAAAATACGGAATGGCTGGTCACCAGAGCCGGTCATATTACGGCCGTCGACCTTTCGGAAGGCATGCTGGCCATTGCCCGAAACAAAGTGGCGTCTGACAAAGTACAATTTCGGCAGGCAGATATCACACAACCCTGGGCTTTCGCTGACCGGAAATACAACCTGATCGGTTTCAGCCTGGTGCTGGAACACATTGAAAACCTGGACCACATTTTCAGCGAAGCCTCCGGAGCAATCGCTCCCGGCGGGCATATTTACATCGGCGAATTGCACCCGTTCAAGCAGTACTCCGGCACTAAAGCGCGGTTCGACACGGAAGAAGGCCAGCAGGTGGTCACCTGTTTCGACCACCATGTATCGGACTTTGTCCAGGCGGCACAGGACCATGGATTCGAGGTGCTGCGGCTCCGGGAACATTTTGACGATGACGACCGGACGACGGTCCCGAGGATACTTTCCCTGTTGCTGAAGAAAAAATAATTTAGCCCAGTTCAGAATTCATTTCCAAATGAAAAAAATCGCCCTGATCACAGGAGCCGGCAAAGGAATCGGATTTGCGCTGGCACAAAAACTATTACAAGAAGGATTTTTCGTCATCGGAACCTGCCGAAGCGGTCAAATCTCCGGTTTTGCACACCCCGACTTTGTTGTGCTGCCCCTGGATCTGGGAGAGCGGGAAAGTATCCTGCAGGCGCACAAGGCCATACGTGAGCAATTCGGCGCTTTGGATATCCTGATCAACAATGCAGGTATCGGCCCTGATTTGGATACTTACCAACCGGATGAAACAACGTTTGCGCAGACCTTCGATGTCAACGTAAAAGGAACCGTATTTTTTACGGAACCCTTGATCGGCCAGATCCGCGACGGGGGTATGATCCTGAATATTTCTTCCAAAATGGGTTCCCTCGAATTGTGCGCGCTAACCGATTCCATTGCTTACAGGATGTCCAAAAGCGCGCTGAACATGTATACCAAAATATTGACCAACAGGCTCAAAGGGCGGGTAAAAGTAGCCGCTGTGCACCCCGGCTGGGTCATTACGACGCTCACGAAAGGAAATGTACACGCCAGGTTAACGCCCGCTGAATCAACAAACAGGATTTACGCTTTTTTAAAGAGTGATTTTGCCAGTGGCGTATTTTGGGATGCCGAAACACAACGCGCATTACCGTGGTGATGAATAATATATTTACGCTGCCTTTTCAAACCTTATGTCGACGCAGGAACCCCTGACCGTACATGTTTTTACGGAAAACGACTACCTGGTGGTGCAAAACCGGCTGCAACGCAGGGCCAACCCGGAAGCATCTACCGGAACGGGGCTGAACAACATCATCAACCGGTATGCGCTGATCACGGAAAAGCCGGTTTGGGCAGGTGAACAGGGAGATGATTTTGTGGTAAGGGTGCCGTTGATTTAGGCACCTTCAATCGCCCGGATCACCTTCGCCGGATTGCCGTAAGCCACTACACCTGCGGGAATATCGCGGGTCACCACCGAGCCCGCCCCGATGATCGATCCGGCGCCGATAGTAATCTGATCTACCACAGTCGCGCCGGCGCCGACAATAACATGCTCGCCGATATGGCACGCGCCGGCGATATTGACGCCCGGATTGACGGTGGCAAAATGGCCCAGCGAAGTATGGTGGCCAACGCTGGCATTTCTGTTCACCACTACAAAGTCGCCCAAAACGGCAAACGGAGCGATCACCGACAAGGGGCTGATGTGAATACCCCGGCCCATTTGTACCGTAGCGGCTACTACCGCAGAAGGGTGAATGCTTGTATAGTATTGATTTTCAGAAATTTGGAAATGCTCTTTAAAAAACCGGAAAATGGCTTTCCGGCCTTTGCCAATTGATCCGATCAGGCAGGGCACGCCCGGCTTAGGTTGCCAGTCGCTGTAATCGTATTGCCTGCAAACGACACCCGGCGTTTCAAATGGAAATACCAGCGAACTATTCGCTTCGGGCGGCAGGTTGGCAACAATATCTACTTCGATGGACTCGCCGGGATACCTGGCAACGAGGTAGTCGAGTAAAACGGAGACTCCGAAATTGCTTTGGCCGAGGATGTGGAAGTGTGGCATGGCGTGTTGCGTGTTTTGGTGTTTTAGGGTTTTAGTGTTTTAGGGGAAAAACCTTTGGCATTCGTTTTAGCCATGATCAGGCAACCCTGCTTCTGTTTACAACTAACATATTAATAATCAATCGCTTATCCTTTATAACCCATTATTGGATTACCACTCTAAAACACCAAAACACTAAAAAACCAAAACACTCATTTCTTTCTCTGCGTATTATAAAACCCCAAAGCCCCGAATTCCGCAGGCGTCATCACCTTGCGCTCAAACATCCCGGCCAGTTCGTGTACGCGCCTGACCAGGCCGATATTTGTCGCTAATTGTTTCCGAGCGTTATCCCAGTAAATATTGTCCTCCAGGCCGATGCGCACCCCGCCGCCGTTGGCAATGGCCATGGCGGCTGCCGGGAGTTGCTGGCGTCCGATACCGCCGAAAGCCCAGTAAGCGCCTTTCGGGAGCAGGTGCAATGCCATGCCCAACTCTGCCAGGTGGGCCTGCATGCCGGCTACATTTCCGGCAATAATATTGACGTAAAAAGGTGGGCGGATAATTTCTTTTTGAATCAGGTAGTGCCCGTAATGCAGCATCCCCATGTCAAACACCTCCATTTCCGGATGAACGCCTTTTTCCAGCATCGCTTCCGCCAACTGGCGGATCATATCCGGCGCGTTGACGCTGGCCTGGTGCGGAAAATTGAGCGAACTCAGCGTCAGGCTTCCCATATCGGGATACAGCGACAATACCTCCGAGCGCTTTGCAAATTCATTAAAATCACGTCCGCTCAGACTGGCGCACAGCACCAGATCAGGGCAATGCTGGCGAATACCTTCAAAAATACGGCCATAAACGGCTGCTTCCCATGTTGGCTTGCCGGTTGTTTCCGATCTGGCATGCAGGTGTACCAGCGTGATACCCAGTTCGCAGGCTTCATGTACTTGTTCAACGATTTCACTAACCGAAATAGGGACATGAGGTGTCATCGCTTTGGTTGGCACCATGCCGGTTGGCGTGAAATTGACGATTAAAGGTTGAATTTTCATACAAATGAGGCAGTCACGAAATTGGATTGTTTATTCACGTTTATTGGTTCGCCATTTCATCATCAAACTCTCCTTCCCATCGAGCCACTACCGCCGAAGCCAGGCAATTGCCCATCAGGTTGACGCTTGTGCGGCCCATATCCATGAGTGCATCGACGCCGAGGATGATAGCGATGGGCCATTCTGGGATATTGAACTGATTGACGGTGGCTGCCAGGATCACCAGTGATGCGCGGGGCACACCGGCCACGCCTTTGGAGGTGAGCAGCAGGGTGCCCATCATGGCCAGTTGCGTTTGCCAGTTGAGGTGAATACCTGCGGCCTGGGCGCAGAAAATAGAAGCGAGTGATAAATACAGCGTCGAGCCGTCGAGGTTAAAACTGTACCCCGTTGGCAACACGAAAGAAACGATTTTGCGCGGCACCCCGAATTTTTCCATGGCCGTCAGCGCCTTGGGCAGGGCCGCTTCCGAACTGGCCGTTGCAAAAGCCAAAGAAGCGGGTTCGTAGATGGCTGTGAAAAACTTTTTGATGGGGATCCTGAAAAAGAGCAGCACAGGTATAAATACCAGCAGGATAAAAACGATCAGGGCTGCATACAAGGTCAGCAACAGTTTTACCAGGTTCCAGACCACCTCGAAACCCATGGTTCCGATGGTGTAAGCCATTGCGCCACCTACCGCTATCGGTGCGAAATACATGATAATGCCGGTAAACTTGAACATGACCTCTGTGAGCGATTCCGTCCAGTCGAGCATGATGCGCCGATGGTGTTCGGTGACCTGCCGGAGCGCAAAACCGAAGATCAGGCTGAACACCACAATCTGCAAAACGGCGCCTTCAGCGATCATCTTGGCCACGTTTTCGGGGAAAATATGCAGGATAACACTTTTCCAGTTCTGTTTTGCCGGCGGCTGCGGCGAACTCAATTCTTTGCCGTGGTACAATAACTTGGCCGTTCCTTTTACGGAATCCACCACCACATTCAGGTCGCTGGCCATCATATTGACCGGTTCGGAGATCGTCGTTTTGGAAACGATACCCTCCCCCGCTTTGGAATAATTGATCGCGATGAGCCCGATGACCAGGGCGATCGATGTGGCTGCAATAAAATAAGTGAATGCTTTCAGGCTCATCCGGCCCACTTGCTTGGAATTACTTTGCCCGGCAATACCTCCCACCAATGTGCCAAAAAGAAGCGGCGCGATCACCGTTTTTATTAACTGTATGAAGATCTTGCTCAGGATCTCCATGTTGGAGCCTATTTTTGGAAAATCATATCCTACGGCCATTCCAATGACCATACTCAAAAGAATCCAGGTGGTCAGGGAGTTGTTGCGATACCCGTAAATACAGAGTGCGCCGATGGCCCACCAGCGCGCGCCCATCAACACATTATGTTCAATGGGAAGTCCGGCCAAGGGCAGCAGGTGCAGGCCGGCTACTGCGGCGACACTCAAAATGGCAAACCAAAGTGATTTGGCTGATTTCATACGAAGAAAGAGGATTTTAGGCGTCTAAAGTACAAGATAAATCCATCCGGCACGGACTTACAATGCACCCAATTTGAAAAATCCCCAAATAAAAAGGCAACCCAACCCCGCTGCCGCTGCAATCCCCCCTAAAGTGACGCTGAATAAACTGATACAAACCCCGAATCCCACCAGAAACAGGCCCATCCACAACCAGAAGTCCGGTGCGTGGTGGTCGCGGTATTGTTCCACAAGAGCACTGAGTTTTGTATGAATGCGCCGCATTTTACGCACTTTTTTGCGCGACAATGCAGTTGTTTGTTCAATCTTGCGCTGAGGTATTTCAAGTTGAACAGCCGAGGCGGTAGTGGCGTATACTGCGGAAGGGCGCCAACACCCTACTCCCAAAAACAGGAGCACGAAAATGACCTGTTTTTTCATCTTTCAGGGTTGCTGAAAATCTGAATCCGTTAAGTCACTCACTTGCTGTATTTCTTTTTTCCGGTTGCGCCACCACCAAAAACCGATGCTGGCGACCAACAGATAAGGCAACATCAACATATACAGGATACCGGCATTGAGGCCTTTGGGGTCCCCACCGCCGGCTTTCAAATTGGCCTCAGCAGATGCTTTACACATAGCGCATTGTGCGGAAAGTGGGTCTACCACTGCTGCTATGAAAAGAAAAACCAGCGCTAATACGATGAATTTGAATGTTTTACTGGACATATCGTGAGTCGTGAGTCGTGAGTCGTGAATTGTGAGTCGTGAGTTGTGAGTCGTGAGTGGCCAGATTGGAACACCACTCACGATTCACCACTCACGATTCACGATTTCAATCGAGACCTTCGGGTTCGTGCAAATTTAATAGTACGGCTTCAACATCAGGTAACAAATGGGGCCGGTAATGGCGACATACAACCAGAGCGGAAACACCCAGCGGGCCATTTTT
>JADLCC010000414.1 GCA_020847425.1 Saprospiraceae bacterium | reverse complement strand
GCAGAAAAATATGCCAGCGGTCGTTTACGCCATCATCGTCGGGTGAAAAAATATTTGGCGCATACCATACGCATGTTTCGCAGGTATAAAAACCGATGCGAACACTGTCTGTAAACGTGCAATAGGCAGTAGTGCCTGTCAGGGTATAGGTACCCGGAAAAGTGACCGGTACATCGCGGCGATGACTGCCGTCGTTCCACTGCCAGGTCAGCACCGATTCCGGTACCTTCAGCAAAAGCGTATCGGTATGGCACAGGGTTGTATCGGCGACCAGCGTGGGTGGATAAGCCACATCGATATCCACCTGCGCGGTATCGCCCGGGCACACGCCGGCATCCGGAATAATATAAAAATAAGTACCCGGCGAGTCTTTCAGCGGATCGAATAGATCAGGGCCGCCGCCCGGGCGGGGCGACCAGAAACCGCCGGCATCTGGCGCGCCTCCGAGCACCGAATGCAGCCGGAGCGTCCCACTATTGGCACATATAACCGTATCGCCATCCAAACCGGCGTCTGGCGGCGGGAAAATCGGCAAATAGGCAAAATGAATACCCATATCGCCGCATTCCGTAAAAACCTGTACCCCGATCAGCCGTTCACCCCGAACCGGATCGGGCGAAATATCCCGGTATTGTACCGCCAACAAGGCCTGGATAAAATCGGCAGTTGAAGCATTTCCATTCCCGATCAAAACGATGCTTCCGGCAGTCGAACTTTGCCCGACAGAAACAGTGGAGGGCAATGCGCCTGCTACCAACAGATCGCTGCTGCTGCCACCCAGCACGCGAACGGTCATGGAATCGACACGAAACTCGGAAATAAGTATGGCATCGGCATCGGCGACAGGCGCTTCTGGCGTGCAAAGCGTATCCGAAGCGAAGTCGCCGCCGCCTGCCCCGCTGCTGTCATCACCGTCCAGGTCGAAGTCGAAAGTATTTTGCAGTATTACGTTGTCCAGCCCGCCGAAATCGCTCGCCGGGCGGTATTCACCTTTTATGCGGAGTCTGGTGATGTTGGATAAAACCAGCCGGAATTCTGCTTCAGTTGGAACCGGGCCATTCAGGTCATTGAGCCGCCATCCCGCATCTTCGCGCAGCAGCATCTGGTAATGCGTCCAGTTCAGGCCCGGGTTTTCGGCATTGTCGAACATCAGTTTCAGGCCATTGCCCCAGATTTCCACATCCGCGCGGTTACCCATCACAATCTGGTTGCTGGTATCACTGGTAAATTGATCGTAACTGAACATGTGGTCATAGGCACCACATTTGTTTCCCCTGAATTTTGCAGGCGCTACAAAATACCAGGTCCCCCCCGTCGCGGCATCGGTGACCCGGATATGCCCACCCGGCAAACCGCCAGTAGGCGCCCAGCCGGCAACCGGCCCGAGCGGGTCGCCATCGGCGCCCCAATCTTCGTTGTCCGTATCGAAGGTACTTTGCTGGGCTCCGACAGCAAAGGGCAAGAGCAAGAGGATCAGGAAATAAAAAAATTGCATCGGGTGAGGTTTGCTTTTGTAGCGCTGCAAGGTACGCCGGAATGCCCGCCCGCTCCTTTTCAATCCACTTTTTGTCCGGAATGGCACACTACTGGACATTTTTTTGCTTGGGTGAAAAACCGGTATGCTGGAACGCTGTTCCGGCATGGTCGATAGCCAGGAATTGCCGGAACAGCGTTCCGGCGTACAAAAAATGTCCAGTAGTGTGATGGCACACTACTGGACATTTTTTTGCTTGGGTGAAAAACCGGTATGCTGGAACGCTGTTCCGGTATGGTCAATAGCCAGGAATTGCCGGAACAGCATTCCGGGGTACAAAAAATGTCCAGTAGTGTGCCGGAATGGGCTCCGTATATGAAAAAAATAAATGAGTTGTTTTTTGATTCAAAACGTGCCGTTTTCCTGCACAAACTATTGACTAATAAATATTTACACTAAAACACGATATATATATAAGCACCGGCAGGATTCATGAAGGAACGGGCTTTTAGTTAATTTTCCGGTGACAATTGATAAAAAACCGGAATGCAATTCTATTTTTGCCACTAAGCCGGTCAGTCCTATCCCCGCCGAAGACCTGGCAGACACTCATCCTTCGCCTTGGGAGCGCAGCATGAGTGTTCGCAATGACTGTGCTTGATTTTAATAACCATTCTAATCTTACACACAACGTGAACACAAACCAATCCAAGCCGCAGCATTGGCTGCGGCGCTTGACCAAGACGTGGAAAAATAAAAAATTCATCGTCGCGTCAGGAGTCGCTGTTACATTTGGCCTATTCGCCGCCACCCTCCAACTCACTTCCAATCGACAGTCTGCTGCCATGCTGCTGGCTCCACCCAGTCTGGGCGCACTGCCTGTTGTTCCCGATCACATGCGCTGGGGCTTTGCCCTGGATGAATTCGATGTTTCAGAAACTGTTCTGGAATCAGGCGATGTGCTCGGAGAACTGCTGATGGCGCGCGGACTCACTTATCCGCAGGTCAACAGCCTGGTCGAGCAAAGCAAAGGCAAATTCAATATCTCTTCCATGCGCATTGGCCGCAGCCTGCATTTTCTTGCCAGACAGCAAGGCGCCAATCCGGACTTCATGGTGTACGAACCCTCCCCATACGAATATGTGGTTTTTAACCTGAAGGCGCCTTATCAGGTGGACGTGGTGAAACGGGATGTAAAAATTGATATCGTCGCCTCTTCCGGTGTTTTGGAAACCAGTTTCTGGCAGGCGCTGACGGACAACGGCCTGAGCGATGAACTGGCAGACGGCATGATCGACGTGCTGGCTTCTTCGGTGGATTTTTACCACCAGAAACAGGGCGACCGTTTCAAAGTGGTGTATGAACAACATATTGTGGAAGGCGAGCCGGTTGGTACCGGTAAAATTATCGCAGCCATGTACGAACGCGAAGGCAAGGAATTTTACGCCTTCAACTTCGAACGCCCGGATGAAAAAACAAATTACTTCGATTTTGACGGCCGCCCGGCCCGCAAGGCATTCCTGAAATCGCCGGTCAAATTCAGCCGGATCAGCAGCCGATACAACCGCAACCGCCTGCACCCTATTCTGGGTTATCATAAAGCACACTTTGGTACCGACTACGCAGCGCCGCATGGCACGCCTATTATGGCCGTAGCCGAAGGCACTGTGGTGGAAGCAACGCGCCGCGGCGGCAATGGCAACTTTGTAAAACTCCGCCACGACAAAACTTACGAGACACAATACCTGCACATGAGTGGTTTCGCTAAAGGTATTCGCCCGGGCACGCGCGTGGCTCAGGG